>CAJXBR010000012.1 GCA_913051755.1 uncultured Flavobacteriaceae bacterium | reverse complement strand
AGTCAATCAACTCTTGTTTATCAATCCTGGCGCCATTGGAAAACGTGGGTTTCATTTAGTTCGTACTATGGTACGCTTTGAGATCGATGTAAGTGACATTAAAAATATGGAGGTCATTGAGGTAAAACGATAGTCACTAACGCAATCGATCGGAAGATCGCACCAAGTCTTCGTCGCGTTTGATTGATTTGTTTGCGAGAGAAAGAAACACAATAGAAAGCATATACAGAACACAGGTCATGATCTGATTGGATGTTGAAATCTCAGCATTAAAATACCAAACACATTGATTGATCAATAAACCCATAGAGATCAGTAACAAAACTCGATTAACTATAAATTGCTTTTTCCTGTTTCTATATAGAAAGATATTCCAAAGAGGTGTAACAACTAGCAATAGATTGGTAATGGTAATGAAAATGATATAGGACTGATGAACAAGCACAGTTTCACTATTATATAATAATCTTTCTGGCAAAATAAAGAATGTGGCTAATTGCATTAGAAAAACAAAAAGCAAATAGATTGATTGAATTCGTTGTATCACCTGCAAAGTTTTAGTAAAAGTAAAAAATAGTTGTATATTTGTAAAACATTTGGAATAACTTCATTCCAATATTTTTTTTACCTCACTATTTATTTTTCCACTACATAATGTTAGAAATCGCTGAACTAAAACAAAAAAAACTTCCTGAATTACAAGAAATTGCAAAAGGTTTAGGAATCAAAGGAATTACTGGTCAAAAGAAAATGGATCTTGCCTACAGTATCATTGATCACATTGCTAGTCAACCAGAAACAAATAAAGAAAAACAAGGTGAAGCTAAACCAAAAGAGAATTCTAAAAAAATACCAAAAGAGCAAGCATCAAAGAAGCCACAAAACAGCAAACCAAAAACTGAAAAGATAAATCCCAATGAAAATGGTAAGCAATTGAAGGGTGGCGAGCAAAACAAAAACCAACACAACAAAAAAGAAAACAACCATAACAAGGATACGCGTAATAAATATCGCCAACCTGATTATGAGTTTGAAGGAATCATTGAAAGTGAAGGTGTATTGGAGATGATGCCTGAGGGCTATGGTTTTTTACGATCTTCAGACTACAATTACCTTTCATCGCCTGACGATATATATGTCTCCCAATCGCAAGTCCGATTGTTTGGTTTGAAAACCGGTGATACTGTTCTAGGTCATGTACGCCCACCAAAAGAAGGTGAAAAATACTTTCCTTTAATCAAGGTTAGCACGATCAATGGCTTGAGTCCAAATGTGGTTCGTGATCGCGTATCTTTTGAACATTTAACTCCACTGTTTCCAAATGAGAAGTTTAACATCGCCGAAAAGCAAAGTACGATTTCGACTAGAATTATGGACTTGTTCTCGCCCATAGGAAAGGGACAGAGAGGAATGATAGTCTCACAACCCAAAACAGGAAAGACTATGCTATTAAAGGATGTTGCAAATGCCATTGCTGCAAATCATCCAGAAGTATACCAAATTATTCTTTTAATTGACGAAAGACCAGAAGAAGTGACTGACATGCAACGCAATGTGAAAGGTGAAGTCGTCGCCTCCACTTTTGACGAGCCAGCTGACAGGCACGTAAAGGTTGCCAATATCGTACTTGAAAAAGCAAAACGATTAGTTGAGTGTGGCCATGATGTAGTGATACTTTTAGATTCAATTACACGATTAGCACGAGCTTACAATACAGTGCAACCAGCATCAGGAAAAATTCTAAGTGGTGGTGTTGATGCCAATGCATTACATAAACCAAAACGTTTCTTTGGAGCAGCAAGAAATATTGAAAATGGAGGTTCATTATCGATTATCGCCACAGCCTTGACAGAAACAGGATCGAAAATGGACGAAGTAATTTTTGAAGAATTCAAAGGTACTGGAAATATGGAGCTCCAACTCGATCGTAGAATTTCTAATCGTAGAATTTTCCCTGCCATTGACTTGGTTTCATCGAGTACTCGTAGAGATGATATGCTTTTAGACGAAAATACAATTCAAAGAATGTGGGTCATGAGAAAGTACCTTGCAGACATGAATCCTGTTGAAGCGATGGAATTTATTGAAGACCGAATCAAAAGAACACTCAATAACGAGGAGTTTTTGATATCAATGAATAACTGATCAGAAAATTGAAAAATAAAAAAAGGGCTTTAATCAGAAGCCCTTTTTTTTGAATTGTATTCGCCTATAAAGAAGCAATGTGCTTTGTTACTTTAGACTTTAGGTTAGCTGCCTTGTTGGAGTGAATAATATTACGCTTGGCAAGTTTATCGATTTTAGAAATCAGAGAAGGAAGCGCTTTCGTGGCTGCTTTTTTAGTTTTGATTTCCTGAAAATCTCTTAAAGCATTTCGCATCGTTTTGTGCTGCAAACGATTGCGTGTGCGTTTGGCCTCATCAGAGCGAATATTTTTTAAAGCGGATTTATGGTTAGCCATAATTAAATTATATTTTTGTAGCCCGTAGGGGAATCGAACCCCTCTTACCAGGATGAAAACCTGGCGTCCTAGCCGATAGACGAACGGGCCTTATTTATTTTAGGTGGCAAATTTAATTGAAAAAAATGATAATGCAATAATTTTAAGATCTTTTGCTTCAAAACTATTAAAAATAGATTTTGAGAAAGTTCCTAAATTTTTAAAAATTGAAAATTAAATCTTACATATGCACCAAACAATCATTACCATCATTGTTGGTAGTTTATTTTTTTACACATGCTCTGAGATTTAAAATAAAGACCATCTCTCAAATCGTCTGGGATGGCTTGGATCACAAAAAACAAAATATTTCGATGTCGTCTACCTTTCTAATTTGATCCAATAGTTTACACAACCAAAAAATACAAATAAAGCTAAAAACTCATTTTATTAATCAAATTTCAACAAATACTGAGGAAGAAAATATTTCCACATCTTTTCGTAAAAGAAACCTTTTTATATAGATATCATCCCATCTATTTGAAAAAAGGTTATGATATGCAAACAGTTAGTATCACAAAAATTGTATAGAAGATTAGTGGATTTACTTTGGAATATAAAGATGTTTTAAATCGAAAAACAGAAATCTTACAACTCTAATAAGCTTTTGCAAAAAGCACTCGTTGACTAGATGGTTTTCCAGAGTAAATGCAAGTTCCATTTTCCTTGTCAAAATCAAGTGGAATACAACGAATTGTTGCTTTAGTCTCTTGTTTTATTTTCATTTCCGTTATTGTTGTTCCGTCCCAATGTGCAGCGATAAATCCTCCTTTTGACTCAAGAACTTTTTTAAAATCTTCATAAGTATCACAACTAGTAATGTGTTGATTTCTGTGATGGAGAGCTTTGTCAAATAGGTTGTTTTGGATTTCTTTTAGTAAATCTTTGATATGAATTTCTAATTTGTCCTGGGAGACAAAAGACTTTGTTAGATCATCTCTTCTAGCTAATTCAACAGATCCTTTTTCAATATCTTTTGGACCAATACCCAGTCGAATAGGCACCCCTTTGAGCTCATAATCATTAAATTTATATCCAGGTGTATGGGTATCTCTATCATCAAGTTTGACACGAATACCAACTGCTTGCAAGCTGTCATGTATTTTAGTTGCATAATCTACTACCAATTTTCTTTGCTCCTCACCTTTGAAGATCGGAACGATTACAACCTGAAATGGTGCGAGGTTTGGAGGAAGAACTAGACCTTTATCATCACTATGAGTCATGATTAAAGCACCCATTAAGCGCGTTGATACGCCCCAAGAAGTTGCCCATACGTGCTCAAGTTTTCCTTCTTTGCTTGTAAACTTTACATCGAATGCTTTTGCAAAATTTTGTCCCAAAAAGTGAGCAGTACCTGCCTGCAACGCCTTGCCGTCTTGCATAAGCGCTTCGATACAGTAGGTTTCCACTGCACCAGCAAAACGCTCACTTTCTGTCTTAGTTCCCTGTATGACTGGAATACCCATAAAATCCTCAACAAATTTTGCATAGATTTCATTCATTTGAATTGTTTCCTCAATCGCTTCTTCTTTGGTTTCGTGTGCAGTATGCCCTTCTTGCCATAAAAATTCGGCAGTGCGTAAAAACAAACGAGTTCTCATTTCCCAGCGTACTACATTTGCCCATTGATTCAGAAGAATAGGTAAATCTCTGTATGACTGAATCCAATTTTTGTAGGTGCTCCAGATTATGGCCTCGCTTGTTGGGCGAACAATAAGTTCTTCTTCCAGTTTTGCTTTGGGGTCGACACGAAGTTTCCCAGTGCGACCTGGATCATTTTCAAGTCGGTAATGCGTAACGATAGCACACTCTTTTGCAAAGCCTTCTGCGTTTTTCTCTTCAGCTTCAAATAGGCTTTTTGGTACAAACAGTGGGAAGTATGCATTGGAATGCCCAGAATCTTTAAACATTTGATCGAGTTTAGCTTGCATCCGCTCCCAAATGGCATAACCATATGGCTTTATAATCATACATCCACGAACAGCTGAGTTCTCTGCTAGGTCTGCTCGTACAACAAGCTCGTTATACCACTTTGAATAATCTTGACTACGTGTTGTTAAATTTTGCCCCATTTTCAGTTTGGCATAGAATTTGAAATAAGTATTTTTAACAAAGCTAATTAAATTTGAAGATTTTAACCCGCAATTGTATCATTATGAAAAATCAAGTACCTAACTATTTATTTGTCATGTTGATTTTATTCACAGCTACATCGTTGATCGTAAGTTGCGGCTCGTTTAATCCTGTTTCGTATTACAACGATGGAATTTATGGTGATACGCCTACTCTTCCTCAAAAACAGTACACCAAGAATTCCAATGGAAAATATTATAAAAATTATTTTGGAGAAAAAGCTGATGAATTAGCTGACAATAACCAAAATATTGTTCTAGACACTCTTGCAACAAACCAAAGTAACAATGGCAATGCTGATACATTTAACATCAATGTCTATGGCTATGGTTCTCATGGGATTTATCATGATTATGACCATTTCTACTGGGGTAGTTATTATCACTGGCCTTGGTGGAGACATCACAGATATCGGCCTTGGAATTACTGGTCTTACCATTATGAACCATATTACTACGGGTGGTCATATCACTCCTATTATCCATATTATTATCGCTACGATCCCTATTACAATCACTATGGAAATTATTATTACTCAAATCCTAATCAATATGTGAGAAGTACTGGGCGTCGTGGTGCGCCAGTAAGGGGAAACAGCAATTTAAGAAGCAACTCCTCAAATTCTGTAAATGGCCAAGGCTATAGTGTGCAACGACGAACAGCCATCGGAAATATCAGCACGACTAACTACAATGTTGGAAGACCTACGTCTAGTAGCACACCAAATTCTACTTCTACGCAAAACACAATTCAGCAAAACAAATCATCTGATTTTATGACGCGAGATTACTCAACAATGAGAAATTACAGATCGAGTTCTAATTCAAACTCTACTGCCAATTCTAAATCATATTCTAAGTCCAACAACACTTATCAATCTCGACAAACCAGATCCTCAAATAATAATTTCAACACTTCGAGATCGAACAATCGATCCTATAGTTCTGGAAGCTCTGGGAGTACAAGAAGTTCAAGTAGCTCAAGTGGATCCTCCTCCCGATCATCCAGTAGTGGTAGAAGATAAATCATAAATTAACGTCAATGAAAACTATCTCGACTTCTTTTATTACATTTCTATTGAGCTCTTGGATATTACCTGCGCAAAATCTAGATTTGATATACAGTATTACACAGGAAAAACTTAGTGGTAATTCCCGTTATGAAGCCATGTCTGGTGCTTTTGGAGCATTGGGTGGTAACCTCTCAGCCATACACATCAATCCAGCTGCTAGTGCTGTGTACAATACAAGTGAATTTGGTTTAAGTGTGTCGACACTAACAACTGAAAACAAGACCGCATATTTTGGCACTTCCACCCCAACACAAAATAAAAACGGTGGGATAAACCAAATTGGTGGTGTATTTGTTTTCAGGAATGACAATTCTGAAACAGCATGGAAAAAAATTGCCTTTGGTTTTAATGCACAGATGCAAAATTCTTATCATAACAATATTCAAATCAATGGCACCAACACTGCCAACGGGTTGGACAACTACTTCCTTAACTATGCTGCTGGAAAAGATGGTGCAGCGCTTGGTTTGAATGATTTTGAATCAGTCCGTGATATCTATCAGTTTTTCGGACAATCATCCAGTCATGGGTTTGGGTATCAACAAGCTTTTTTAGGCTATCAAGCCTACATTTTTGATTACCTTCCAGATGATAGTTTGTTTGTGTCCAATGCGATTTATTCTTCTGTCCAACACAATCATTCGATCCAAACAAGTGGTGAAAACTGGTCCATGGCATTTACTCTCTCTGGACAATATAATGATTGGTTGTATTTGGGTGCAAACATCAATGCATCTAACGCAGAGTATCGACAAATTACCTCTACTAAAGAAACTGGATATCTTCCTGAATCTTTCTTGCAAGAAACTTATTTTCAAAATGAGCTTTACACATACGGCGGAGGTGTTTCCCTTCAGTTTGGTGCAATTGCTATGCCAAACAAAAATGTACGATTAGGAGTAAGTTATAAGACCCCAACTTGGTATGAATTAAATGATGAGTTTTCTCAATATATCGAAACAAAATCAACAGATAGCGATGCAAATTCATATAATGACGTAATCGATTTGAAAGATGTAATTAATGTATATGAAAGTTACACAATTAAGACACCTAGTGAATTCCGTGGAAGTTTGGCATATATTTTTGGCAAACGAGGTATTTTATCTTTTGATTACTCTTTAAAAGACTACCAAAACTCACACATTGGTCCAAATGATAATGATGTATTTATTGCATTAAACAATCAAATTGATCAAAGTTGGCGTTCGGTATCAACCTATCGAGTTGGAGGTGAATACCGACTTGGGGGACTGAGTTTTCGCGCTGGCTACCACCTTGAAGAATCTCAATTCAATAATAAAAAATTGCTAGGGGATAGATCTGGTATATCTTACGGAATTGGATTTAATTTTAAATCTAGCGTTGTCAATTTATCTATACTCAACAGTAATCAAAGTCGTAGTCATCAACTCTATGACACTGGGCTGACAGATCTTGCAGAAAACGATATAAATTTTAAGCATTTTACAGTGAGTTGGAACTTCAAGTTTTAGCAGAAATTTATTCTTTCTAAATAAATCCTATAAATAAGTATCTTTGCATTTTATATAGATGCCATGAAATTTGATAAATTATTACAGGATTCTTTAGAGGATTTTGACGCGAATGATCACCAAAGCAGCTCTGCAAACACCCCATTGCGTGAAGATGCATTTGATCTTTCTGATCAAGAAAAAATCAATCGAATTGAAAAAGATGTCTCTAATATCTTAGAAACATTAGGGATGGATATGACTGATGACAGTCTTAGCGGGACGCCAAAGCGTGTCGCCAAAATGTTTGTTCAAGAAATTTTTGGAGGTCTTAATCCAGCGAAATCACCCAAGCTTTCCACTTTTGAAAACAAGTATAAATATGGGCATATGCTTGTGGAGAAAAACATTACTCTCTACTCGACTTGCGAGCACCATTTGTTGCCCATTTTTGGCAAAGCACATGTTGCATACATTTCAAATGGTAGTGTTATTGGGCTCTCTAAAATGAATAGAATTGTCGATTTCTTTGCAAAAAGACCACAAGTACAAGAACGTCTTACACGTCAGGTTGTTCATATGCTCCAGTCTGCCCTAAAGACAAAAGATGTTGCATGTGTAATAGATGCCAAGCACCTATGTGTCAACTCGAGAGGGATTCGCGATGTGGACTGTAGCACAATCACTGCTGAATTTGGAGGGGCATTCAAAAAACCAGAAGTCAAAAAAGAATTTTTGGAATACATTCGGTTAGAAACTGCATTCTAAAAGATCATGGGAGTAAGCACAGAACAGCATATTCAAATTTATAACTCCTTAAGCGGTTCTAAAGAAGAGTTCACACCTATTTATGATCAGATGGTGGGGATGTATGTTTGTGGCCCTACTGTTTACAATTATGTTCACCTTGGTAATTGCAGAACTTTTATCTCCTTTGATATCATATTTAGATATCTCAAACACTTGGGCTACAAAGTCAGGTATATTCGAAACATCACAGATGCTGGTCATTTGGAAAATGATGCAGATGAAGGAGAAGATCGCATTGCAAAAAAAGCACAAATTGAAGGGATTGAACCCATGGAAGTGGTGCAAAAATACACTGTGGATTTTCACCGAACTCTTGCCAAATTCAACACATTACCCCCAAGCATTGAACCTACTGCTACAGGCCATATTGTTGAACAAATTGAGCTGGTAAAACAGATTATTGATGCAGGTTTTGGGTATGAAGTCGATGGTTCTGTCTATTTCGATGTGATAAAATTCAATGAAAGTTCAGCATACGGAAAACTAAGTGGTCGGAAGCTTGAGGATATGATTCACAATACACGTGAAACAAGTGGGCAAATTGAAAAACGCAATCCTCAAGACTTTGCATTATGGAAAAAAGCGCAACCTGAGCACATTATGCGTTGGCCATCCCCATGGGGTGACGGCTTTCCAGGTTGGCATTTAGAATGTACCGCTATGAGCACCAAGTACTTGGGTAATCAATTTGATATTCATGGAGGTGGAATGGACCTTAAATTTCCACACCACGAGTGTGAAATTGCCCAAGGTGAGGCAGTTTCCAACTGCTCTCCTGCCAATTATTGGATACATGCAAATATGCTTACGCTTAATAGTAAAAAAATGGCAAAGAGCACTGGAAACAACATATTGCCAAATGAAATATTTTCTGGTGAGAATGATATTATGGATCGTCCGTTTTCGCCAACTGTTACGCGATTTTTTATGCTTCAGGCACATTATCGATCTGTGCTGGACGTCAGTAACGATGCTATGCTTGCTTCTGAAAAAGGGTTTTCTAGACTCATGCATGGACTCTCAATTCTAGAATCACTCGACACTGCCAAAGAAACGACTGGATTTGATGTTAACAAATGGAAGCAGAAGTGCTATGATGCAATGAATGACGATTTTAATACTCCCATCCTTATCGCCAACTTATTTGAAGCTGTCAAATTTATTCAAAATACAAATGATCGTCGGTCGAGTATCACCAAAGGAGATTTAGATGAATTACGATCATCCCTTCACAACTTCGTATTTGATGTGTTGGGACTAACACAAGAAGAGCAAAAAGTTGATCATTATCTTGAAAACTCTATAAATCTTTTGATTGAACTACGAAATGATGCTAGAAATCGAAAAGATTTTGCAACTTCAGATAAGATACGCGATGAATTAGCGAAAGCTGGCATACTGTTGAAAGATGGTGCTCAGCAAACCACTTACTCCTTGAAAAAGTGAAAAAAATTTTGATTTTTCCTTTTTTGGTTTGTATCAAAATTTATCAAACTGCGATTTCACCTTTTTTCCCGGCTAGCTGTCGTTTCGATCCCAGTTGCTCACACTATGCTGCAGAATCGCTAAAAAAACACGGACTTATAAAGGGAATTCGATTATCAATCAGTCGAATATCAAAATGTCATCCGTGGGGTGGCAAGGGATATGACCCAGTGCCCTAATCAATCAAAACAGTATATTTACAAAAATTCCAATTATGATTTTATACAAGTTTGAATGGGCGCCAAATGAAACCATTTTTAAAATCGGATCGTTTGGCCTTCATTACTACAGCTTGATGTTTGTGATTGCATTTGCCGTCGGTTTTTATATGATAAAAAAGTTCTATCGGCATGAAAAAGTATCTGAAGAATACCTCGAGCCTTTGTTTATTTTTACAATTGTTGGCACACTTCTCGGAGCTCGTTTAGGTGAGGTGTTCTTCTATAATTGGGATTATTATCAAAACAACTTGGCTGAAATTCTATTGCCTATTAAAGTTACACCTGATGGTGTGGAGTTTACTGGCTATAGAGGATTGGCAAGTCATGGTGCTGCCATTGGAATCATCACCTCTTTGTATTTGTATCAGAGAAAATACTCTTATAAACCATTGCTTTGGGTACTTGATCGTTTGTGTATCACAGTTGCATTTGCAGGAATTTTTATTCGAATTGGAAACTTCTTTAATTCTGAGATTGTTGGTCTTTACAGTAACAGTGATTTTGGGGTTGTTTTTCTGAATAGAGGCGAAGTATTACCACGACATCCTGTACAACTTTATGAATCCATTGGATATTTAGTTGTATTCCTCATTCTGCGTCACTTGTACTGGAACACAAACCGAAAAGACCAAACTGGTTTTCTCTTTGGTGCCTTTTTTGTTTTGCTCTTTGGCGTACGCTTCACCACCGAGTTTGTAAAAGAAAGTCAAGGTGGGTTTGAAACATCACTTGGACTTCTTTCCACAGGACAATGGTTGAGTATACCACCCATCCTTGTTGGTTTTTATCTGCTCATTAGAGCCCAATTAAAGTCGAATTAAATTATTCATTGTTTTCTTCAAGCGATTTTTGTTTGATCGTATCAAACATAATCGGAGTTGCAATAAACATAGAAGAATAGGTACCGACGATTACACCCACGATTAAGGCAAACATAAACCCGCGAATTGCCTCACCACCAAATAGAAAAATGGCAAGCAACACAACGAGTGTTGTCAAAGAGGTGTTTAATGTTCGACTCAAAGTACTGTTTAAAGCGCCATTGACTGTTCTTTCATAAGGCCAACTGCTATGCGTTTTTGCATACTCGCGAATGCGATCAAACACAACGACTGTGTCATTCAAAGAATATCCAATGACAGTGAGTATAGCAGCGATAAACGCCTGATTGATCTCCATATTGAATGGCATAAAACTATAGGTCAATGAAAAAATACCCAAGACCAACAACACATCGTGAAAAACAGCAGCAACTGCTCCAAGTGAAAATTGCCACCTTCTAAATCTTAACAGGATGTATAAAAAAACAACAATAAGCGATCCAAAAACAGCCAAGAAAGAATTGCTTTTGATATCATCCGCAATTGTAGGACCGACCTTGATAGATGACATGATTCCCACCTGCTTTTCTTCGCTTGTTGAGACAAAGCTATTGTAGTCAGTGCCATCTGGAAAGTATGCTTGCAATGCGCTATACATAAACTGTTGTATTTCATCATCAACAGCTTGTCCTTCAATATCGACTTTGTAGTTTGTTGTGATTTTTAACTGATTGTCATTACCAAAAATTTTGGCTTCGGCATTACCCAAAACAGTAACAAGATCAGACTGCACTTCGGCAGAATTGATGGGTTTATCAAATCGAACTGTATAGGATCGACCACCAACAAAATCAACTCCTTGATTAAGACCATTGGTAAACAATGATGTGATGGCGACGACAATCAAAAACCCAGAAATTATGTAAGAGAATTTTCGTTTAGCCAAGAAGGTTATTGACAAGTTTCGGAATAAGTTTTTGGTTGCAGAAGTAGAGAAATGAAGTGCTTTCTTTTTCTCAACTCGTGAGTCGACCAAAATCCTTGTGATAAATATTGCAGTAAACAAGGAGGTGGCAATTCCAATCAATAAAGTTGTTGCAAATCCTTTGATCGGGCCTGTTCCGAAAAGAAACAGAATCAAAGCTGTTAAACCTGTAGTAATGTTTGCATCAAGGATTGATGAAAGCGCATTTTGAAATCCATCTGACACAGATAGTCTCAAGCCTTTTTCACGAGTCAATTCCTCACGTATTCTTTCAAATATCAGTACGTTGGCATCAACAGACATCCCAATGGTCAAAACAATTCCAGCGATTCCTGGTAAAGTAAGCACTGCTCCCAAACCAGCGAGGATACCAAAAATGAGTATAATATTTAATGTCAAAGCAACATCAGCATAAAGACCTGCTCTTCCATAGTAAAACATCATCCACACCAAAACGAGCATCAATGCAATCACAAACGAATTGATACCACTCTCAATCGCTTCTGCACCTAAAGATGGGCCGATAATTTCAGATTGAATAATTTCAGCTGCTGCAGGCAGTTTCCCCGCACGAAGTACGTTTGCTAAGTCTGTCGCCTCATTGACTGTAAACTGGCCCGAAATCTCCGAGCGGCCACCAGAAATTGCACCTTTGGAAACACCTGGTGCTGAATAAACCAAATTGTCTAAAACAATAGCAATATTCCCATTTTCACGAAAAGCCTTACCAGTCATTTCTTCCCAAGCACGAGCACCTTTAGCATTCATTTGCATACTTACGGCTGGAGAGTTGAATTGGTCATAAGTGCTTCTTGCATCAACAATAACACTACCACCCAATGGGGGTGTATTAGTTCGATTGGATCGAATTGCATAAAGGTCGATTAGCTCAGAATTTGGATCACTTTTACTCCAGAGAAATTTTGTAAATCTCAATTCAGCTGGCAATAAACCTCTAACCTCAGACCTTTTCATATAAGAATCGAAGGTTGATCTGTCTTTTTCAGCAATACGCACAAGAACAGGTCCAGGAAAATCGAAATCAACAACAAGATCAAAAATAGGATTTTGAACAACCGAAATCGAATCTTGTTGCGCTTCTATATCAGCCAACAAATCATCAATTTCTGAATTATCGTCTTGTGGTTTTTCTGGAGATTCCTGTACAACTGTTTGTTTTAAAGTCTCATTGGCTTGAAATAGAAAGGAGGTCAATTTATCTTTAGATTCGGTTTCCCAAAACTCAAGCTGAGCTGTGCTTTGCAAGAGGTTTTTTACACGATCAATGTCTCTTGCGCCAGGGAGTTCTACCAAAATCCGACCAGAGTTCCCAAGTCGTTGAATATTTGGTTGTGTGACACCAAACTTATCAATACGCTTACGTAAAACTTCAAAAGCCGAAACAATGGATTCATCAATTTTTGTGCGAATAATTGGCTTCACTTCATCATCAGTCATGTCAATTTGGATATCGTCAATCAAGGTGCGATTTGCAAATATGCTTGGACTTGCAAGGTTTTGATCGCCCTTTAGTTCTTCAAAGGCAATGAAGAAGCTCTCTAAATAGCTATCATCAGATGATTTTTGGAGTTCATCTGCCTGTACAAGTGACTGATTAAAAATAGGGCTGCGTGTGTTTTCAGCCAATCCCTTTAAGATGTCTTTTACAGAGATTTGCAAAATAACGTTGATCCCTCCTTTGAGGTCAAGACCCTTGTTGAGCTCTCGCATTTTAGCATTTGAATACCCAAAATGCTGATCAGTCGAAACAGAATCTAGATATTGACGTTCAGCTGCGCTGAGAGCATCAAAGTAATCTGTGCTGCCTTCATCGATTTTCTCCAAGGCGTATGCGCGAGCATTATCCTCCGTACGATTGACAATAAAAGTAAAAGAAAGTTGGTAAATACTCACCAACACAAATAATACGGCAAATAATTTAACCAGTCCGTTATTTTGCATGATAGTTTGTTTTAATCAAAAAGCAAGCAAATATAATGCTTACTTCTGATATCTATAATTGATTTTATTATTAAAGAATTTCTGAAAGAGCATCATTCATTGTTCGAATGGCTAATGCACTTTTTTCAAAAGCAGCTGATTCCTTGTTATTTAATTGTAAATCAACAATTTTTTCCCATCCATTTCTACCAATGATTGTTGGCACACCAATACAGATATCCGACTGTCCATACTCCCCGTCGAGCATTACAGAACATGGAATAATTCTTTTTTGATCATGTAATATACTATTGACAAGATATGCGACTGAAGCACCAGGAGCATACCATGCTGAGGTGCCAAGTAGCTTTGTGAGTGTTGCACCTCCAACCATCGTTGCAGCAGCTACTTCTTTTAACTTTTCCTCGCTTAGAATGGTAGAAATTGGCATTCCATTGTAGGTGGCAAGGCGAGTTAAAGGAATCATGGTTGTGTCCCCATGACCTCCGATTACCATTCCATGAATATCATTTGCTGGCTTTTCTAGCGACAAAGACAGGTAAGTTTTAAAACGACTGCTATCCAAGGCTCCACCCATACCGATCACTCTCTGCTTTGGCAATGCTGTAGCTTTCAGTGTGAGGTAGGTCATTGTATCCATAGGATTAGACACAACCACTATTACTGTCTTAGGTGAATGCGCTAACACTTGATCTGCAACACTTTTTACGATACCTGCATTGATACCAATGAGTTCTTCTCTGGTCATACCAGGCTTGCGAGGAACGCCAGAAGTGATCACAACAACATCGCTGTTTGCTGTTTTTTTATAATCTGATGTAGTGCCAACGATTTTGGTATTAAATCCAAGAGTGGTGGCCGTTTGCATCATGTCAAGGGCTTTGCCTTCGGCAAATCCTTCTTTAATATCGATCAAAACGACCTCGCTCGCCATTCCTTGATAAGCAATGGTATCAGCACAAGTGGCGCCGACATTACCCGCACCAACGATTGTTACTTTCATGTTAGATGATTTGTGTTGGTTAATCTTATTTTTTGTTAAGCATCGATATTGGCATACTCAGCATTCTTCTCAATGAATTCTCGACGAGGGGGAACTTCATCACCCATCAACATCGAGAAAATACGATCGGCCTCACCTCCATTATCAATGGTTACTTGTCTGAGCGTTCGGTGCTCAGGGTTCATCGTGGTTTCCCACAACTGATTTGCGTTCATCTCACCCAAACCTTTATATCGCTGGACAGAGCTTCCTTGTCCAAACTCTTTTTGCAATAGATCACGCTGGTCATCACTCCAAGCATATTGCTGTTTCGAACCTTTTTTGACGAGGTAAAGAGGAGGTGTTGCAATATAAATGTATCCGCTTTCAATTAGTTCACGCATATAACGGAAGAAGAAAGTAAGGATAAGAGTTGAAATGTGACTTCCATCCACATCAGCATCACACATGATCACAATTTTGTGATAGCGTAACTTTTCTAAATTCAGTGCTTTGCTGTCTTCATCGGTACCTATAGTGACGCCCAAGGCAGTGTAAATGTTGCGAATCTCTTCGTTCTCAAACACTTTGTGCTGCATTGCCTTTTCGACGTTGAGGATTTTACCTCTTAAGGGTAATATTGCTTGAAAATGACGATCTCTTCCTTGTTTGGCAGTACCTCCTGCCGAGTCACCCTCAACCAAAAACACCTCACACTCTGCAGGATCTTGTGAAGCACAATCTGACAATTTTCCAGGCAGTCCTCCCCCACTCATGACTGTTTTTCTTTGCACCATCTCACGTGCTTTACGAGCAGCATGACGCGCCTGTGCAGCTAGAATGACCTTTTCAACGATAATTTTAGCATCACTGGGGTGTTCCTCCAAATAATTTTCAAGCATTTCAGAAACTGCCTGAGAAACAGCAGATGTAACTTCTCTGTTCCCTAATTTGGTTTTTGTCTGTCCCTCAAATTGAGGCTCTGCAACCTTAACAGAAACAATCGCTGTCAAGCCTTCTCTAAAATCATCTCCTGAAATTTCAAACTTCAACTTATCAAGCATACCAGATGAATCTGCATACTTCTTTAACGTTGATGTTAGACCCCTTCTGAAGCCAGACAAATGTGTACCACCCTCATGGGTGTTGATATTATTGACGTATGAGTGAAGATTTTCATTGAAGGAGGTATTGTAAATCATTGCAACTTCAACAGGGATACCGTTTTTGGATCCTTCCATTGCAATCACATCCTCAGTCAATGGTTCACGATTTGCGTCTAAAAAGCGTATAAACTCTCTTAAACCCTCTTTTGAGTGAAATAGCTCGCCTTCCGTGTTTGAGTCTTTACCTCGCAAATCAATCAGACGTACAGAAATGCCTTTATTCAAAAAAGCCAGTTCTCGAAGTCTTCCAGCAAGTGTGTCGTAATTAAACTCCGTTATTTGGGTAAAGATGGTTGTATCGGGTCTAAACGTGACAATCGTACCTGTTTTGTCTGTTTTGCCAATGTTTTTGACCTCGTAGAGTGCTTTTCCTCTCTCATACTCTTGCTCCCAAATCTCTCCGTCGCGATGAACAGTTGCGCGCAAGTGTTCCGATAGTGCGTTGACACATGAAACACCAACGCCATGCAGACCTCCAGAGACCTTATATGAATCTTTATCAAACTTACCCCCGGCACCAATTTTGGTCATGACGACTTCGAGAGCAGAAACGCCCTCTTTTTTATGGATACCAACTGGGATACCTCGACCATTGTCCTCTACTGTTAGAGACTGATCGGCATTAATTGTTACAGTAATTTCGTCACAGTGTCCAGCGAGAGCCTCATCGATAGAGTTATCGACGACTTCAATGACCAAATGGTGCAATCCACGAACGCCAACGTCTCCAATGTACATCGAAGGTCGTTTTCGAACGTGCTCCATGCCTTCTAGGGCCTGTATACTATCTGCTGAATACTGGTTTTTTTGGTTGTTTTCAATCATAGTTCCTTGGTAATTTATTTAACTAAATCACATCCTATCAAAGATACTTTTTGTTGATTGAAATGAACCTATTGGAGAGGCCCTAAAATCATCAAGTTATTAACAAAAATGTGTGAAAAAAAGGATGCTAATAGGCATCATTATGCACTGCTCCGATTGCACGTCCAGATGGTTCATTCATATTTTGAAATGAAGCATCCCATGCAAGGGCTGTTGGTGTACTGCAAGCCACAGATGGCACAGATGGCACTGTGAGCGCTGCAGTCTCTGAAGGAAAATGCTCTTCAAAAATTGAACGATAGTAATACTCCTCTTTTGTTCTTGGCGGTTGCATTGAAAATCGATGCTGAACAACTTCCATATCTGTATCGCTAACTGCCTTTTCAACGACTTCTTTTAGACTATCAATCCAGTTGTAACCTACGCCATCGCTAAACTGTTCTTTTTGACGCCAAGCAACGCTTTCTGGTAGATATTGCTCAAATGCTTTTCGAAGCACCCACTTCTCCATACGATCATTAGTGATCATCTTATCCTTTGGATTAATTCGCATCGCTACATCCATAAATTCTTTATCGAGGAATGGAACACGACCCTCAATTCCCCAAGCTGCTAGTGATTTATTGGCGCGCAAACAGTCGTATTGATACAACTTATCAAGTTTACGAACTGTTTCGTCGTGGAATTCTTTTGCATTAGGAGCTTTGTGGAAATACAAATAGCCACCAAACACTTCATCGGCACCCTCACCCGAAAGAACCATTTTAATACCCATAGACTTGATCACACGAGCCAACAAGTACATCGGAGTTGATGCACGAACTGTTGTAATATCATAGGTCTCGAGGTGATAAATTACATCGCGAATTGCATCAAGCCCTTCTTGGACTGTAAATGTAACCTCATGATGAACAGTACCAATGTGTTTGGCTACTTTTTGAGCAGCTGCTAAATCAGGCGAACCCTCTAGCCCAACAGAAAATGAGTGCAATTGAGGCCACCAAGCATCTTTTTCATCATCTGACTCCACTCGTTTTTTTGCAAACTTTTTTGCAAGAGCAGAGGTAATTGATGAGTCTAAACCACCCGATAGAAGAACGCCATAGGGAACGTCACTCATCAGTTGTCTATGAACTGCGTCCTCGAGTGCTTTTTGCAATTTATCAATATCTGTTTTGTTGTTTTCCACTACTTTATAGTCACGCCAGTCACGATCATACCACTTTGTTAGTTCGGCTTTTGTGCTATCATAATAATGTCCTGGAGGAAAGACTTCGATTTTTGTACAATAACCCTCTAGGGATTTGAGCTCTGAGGCAAAGTAAAGTGTGCCATTTGCATCCCAACCCATATATAGAGGAATAATGCCCATGTGATCGCGCGCCGCAAAAAAAGTATTCTGCTCTGCATCAAAAAGAACAAAAGCAAAAATGCCATTGAGTTCATCTATAAAATCGACTCCTTTCTTTTGAAAAAGAGCAAGGATAACTTCACAATCAGAGCCTGTTTGATAGGTGTAATTTGGTGTCTGCTTGCGCAACTCTCTGTGATTATAGATTTCACCATTGGCTGCTAAAACAAGTTGCTTGTTCTTACTATATAATGGCTGTTTTCCAGACGCAGGGTCAACTATGGCTAAGCGTTCGTGAGCCAATATTGCATTTTTGGTTACATGAATACCACTCCAATCAGGTCCACGATGGCGAATCTGCTTAGACATGGATAATAGTTGGGGACGCAGCTCCTCTATTTCAATTTTATCGTTGTAAGCACAAACTATACCACACATATCAAATTTTTTGACAAAGATATGTTTTGTGTAAATAATTTAAAGCATTTATTGCATTTTGACTTTAGATTATAACTAAAACACTATTTTTTGTAATGAATTTACATTTTCCAAATAAAAAATAAGTTCAAAAGTTTAAGATTGTTTGTTTTATAGTTTTTAATTTAGGGGGCTAAATCATGAGTGAACACATTATTTCATTTGAGAATGTCACAATTTCACAGGGAAAAAAAATTGTGCTTCATGACGTCTCGTTTACACTAGATCAAAATGCGTTTGTGTACCTAATTGGGAGAACAGGAACTGGTAAAAGCAGTCTTCTCAAAACTCTCTATGGCGACATCAAGCTCAAAGAAGGCGCTGGAACAGTTGTGGATTGTGACTTAAGGAAGTTGAGAGATCGTCGTATTCCTGATTTGCGTCGTCAGCTTGGGATTGTTTTTCAAGACTTTCAACTTCTTTCTGATCGGAGTGTAGAGCGAAATCTAGACTTTGTTTTGCGAGCCACTGGTTGGAAATCTGCAAACAATCGATCGGATCGCATTGTTGAGGTGCTCGAAGCAGTAGGCTTGGCTGACAAAGTGAAATTTCTTCCTCATCAGTTGTCGGGTGGCGAGCAACAACGCATTGCCATTGCACGTGCCTTGCTCAACGAACCAAAACTAATTTTAGCAGATGAACCAACTGGGAATTTGGATCCCATTACGAGTGAAGAAGTGATGGAACTTCTACATGAAATCAATGGAAAAGGGACAAGCATCTTGATGGCGACGCATGACTTTGATTTGATTTCCAAATTCCCCAAAAGAACCTTGATGTGTGAAGATAAAAAGGTGGTTGAAGTAAAATCAAAATCCTAAGTTTTGTTATCCATCTGCATTCCTGTCTATAACACTGATTGTTCGGCGCTTCTAGATCTTTTGGCAAAACAGATTGCGCAACTCGAAGAAACTGTAGAGGTATTAGTCTGTGACGATTTTTCTACAAATTACACACAGGAAAATGAAGCAGTTTGTCAAAGAAATGGATTTTCTTTTTTTAAAAACAAAGAGAATTTGGGAAGTATATCAACAAGAATAAAAATGGCGAAATCCAGTCGTTTCAATTGGCTGCTTTTTATCGATTCAGATATGATGCCTGTTCACAACAAATATTTACTCAACTATATACGTAACATAAAAAGTGCTAGTGTAGTCTTTGGTGGCTATCGTTACAAAAAAGATAATCGAAAAACACAACTTCGAAAAAATTATGGGATTTCTCGTGAAGAAAAAACAGCTAATGAAAGAAATCAAAAGCCTTTCAAATATGTGTTTTCAGGCAATATGTTAATCCAAAAAGAAATCTTCATTAAAATCATTAAAGACCCAAGTAATTGTTATGCTTACGATCTACTTTTGGGTGAAAGATTTAATAACAACAAAGTAAAACTATTACACATTGATAATGGTACTTTTCACTTAGGAATTGAAGACAATATTTCATATTTAAAAAACCAAATGAATGGAGCAAAATTACTTCGGGCATGGTTTGAAAATGATGAAATAAATAGCGACCATAACAATTTGATTAAGGTGTATAAGATTCTAGAAAAAATGTATATATCAAAAATTCTTTTTTCTCCCACTTTAAAATTACATATAATTATTAGAAGAATACTAATAAAATTTGGAGGGCCAGTTGTTTTATTAGATTGGTTTAGACTTTATCATTTTGTAAACGCAAAGTAAATTTTTGCCATTCATTTTTTATTGTCTTCACATCTAAATGATTTACAGAAGACTTTGCTTTGTTTTTACAATTTTCATAAAATTCTTTATCCAAATACATTTTGTCAATAGCTTTCGATAGTTTAACTATAGAATTGGGATAAACCAAAATCCCATTATGGTTATGCTTAATGATTTCAGAAGGGCCAGTTTGGCAGTCATAGGAAACTAATGGAGAGCCACAAGCAAGAGCTTCGATTAAAACCATAGGAAAACCTTCGTATTTACTTGACAAAACAAAAAACTTGGCGTTTGAATAATATTTGAATGGGTTTTCAACAAAGCCTATGAAATGAATTTTAGATTTAAATTTATTTTCAATCTTGGATTTAAGATCAGGTCTTATTTTTCCGTCTCCCAGTAAAATCAAATGAATATTTTCATTTGGTAAAGATGATTTGCAATAGGCAGAAATCAAGTGGTCAAACTGTTTAATATTGTCATTCATTCGTCCAGATCCAATGATATAATCAAATGAAAAATCTAGTTCTTCAAGGGATTTACTTTCAATAAAATCCATATCAATAGGGTTATGAATGACAGACGTTTTATTAATTTTGTTTGCAGTCAATAATTTTTGAATGGAATTGGAAACTGCAACATTTGCAAATGCCTTGTTGTAAAAAAATCTTGATATAAATAAAGGTTTGGGAATGTAATGAGTTATTAGAGGGAGGTGGTACGTAAAAATAGTCTTCTTGAAAGGAATGGCAAATAAATAAACTATCAGCTCAGGTATGAGCCTCATTCTTGATCTCAGATCGATTATCAAATCGAAATCATTCTTTTTCATATAGTTCCGTAAGGACAGAAAAGAATTCGTGTTTTTGAATAAATTAAATAGTGAAAAATCAGCAAAAGTTAGTGTGAAATAAGAACCCTTAAAAGGATAATTAATTTTATCGTATAAAGTAATTACGTGAACATCACAACCAAACTCATGATATATTTTAGATAATAAGGATGCTACTCTCTGAACTCCCCCGTCAGAGAGTGAGGGACAGAAAATTGCTATTTTTTTTCCAGATAAATTATTTTGATACATTATTGTCTGCCTATTCATATTTTTACAAAATGGAATTTTCGATTCATTTAATGACATACAATTGTGAAAAATTTGTCTCACAATGCCTTCAATCTATAGTAGAACAAAAAACCAACTTTCCATTTGAAATCGTCATTGGTGATGATGCATCTACAGATAAAACAGTTGAAATTATTAAATCTTACATGGATCATCATGACAATATAAATGTAAAGATACATGAAAAGAATATTGGTATCCTGCGCAATTTTATTGATACTTTCAATCGATGTAATGGAAAATATATTTTTGATATTGCCGGTGATGATTGGTTATCAAATGTATATGCCCTTCAATTACTGTATGATAAATTAGAGGATAATCCTAGTTTTGGGTTTGTGGATAGTGGTTACAGCTGTTATTTTCAAAAAACAAAAAAAATCATTCCCTTTAAAAATGCTAAGAATTTAGATGCTACAAAAGCTGAATATATTCAAAGACATAAAGTGAATGGTACATTATTAATGGGTTTATGTTACAGAAAAAATGCTGTAGAAAAACATGTAAATTTTGAAGATTATGTCAAGAAAGGATTTGATTTTGAAGATTATCCAATAATTACTGATTTAGTGTTTAATTCTGATTTTGGATTTGTTAATTCCCAGTTAAGTGTTTACAGACAACACAGAGAATC
>CAJXBR010000011.1 GCA_913051755.1 uncultured Flavobacteriaceae bacterium | reverse complement strand
CGATTCCAGTCTGCATACAAGCCTTGTAGCTCTTGTAGTTGTTGTTGTTGCAAATCAGTGAGGGTGGGAAAGTAAGTCAGTAGTTTTTCCATGAATCGATTACACAATAAGCAAAAATAAAAAAAGTAAAAAACAATGATGACTAACTATCAGAATCACTATTTTTGTTTACCTAATTTAGATCTTATGAAGATTGCCAAAGGTAGCATTCGTTTTTCAAGAAAAGACAAACAGCAATTTCTTTCAACTCTCAATAAACGTGTCAACGCTTATTTCAAAGACAACAATCTCCGCAAAACAGGAAATTGGAAGCTTCATCTGAAGACAGTTATTTTAGTAACGCTTTTTATCACGCCATATGTTTTACTTCTATCACTAGACCTCAGTCAATGGATTAAACTTGGACTTTGTGTTCTCCTAGGTTTTGGTATGGCGGGCATAGGGATGAATGTTATGCATGAAGGGAATCATGGCTCTTACTCTCGCTATGGATGGGTCAATAAAATCATGGGGGGAGCAATTTATATTTTAGCTGGAAATGTCTTCAATTGGAAGGTGCAACACAATGTGCTTCATCACAGTTTTACAAACATCTATGGGCATGATGAAGACCTAGAAGCTGGTACTGTTATGCGATTTTCCAAGCATGCAAAATGGCGTGCAATTCATCGTTTCCAACATCTTTATTTTATCATATTATATGGACTAATGACGCTACGATGGGTCATTACAACAGATTTTATTCAGCTCAAGAAATATCTAAAATTGAATCTATCCTACAAGAAAAAAACAAGCCCTACCATAGAATGGCTAGTACTTGTGTTGTCAAAGACTTTTTATGTGGCATTGTGGATTGTATTGCCTATGTTGGTGCTTGACCTTGCTTGGTGGAAAATTTTAATAGGTTTCGTTGCAATGCACTACACAGCTGGCATCATTCTCAGTGTGGTTTTCCAATTGGCACATATCACAACAAATACTGACATGCCACTGCCTTCTACAACAGGCTCAATGAAAAACACTTGGGCGATTCACCAGCTATTTACCACTGGAAATTTTGCGCCAAAAAACAGCTTTATCAACTGGTTTACAGGTGGTTTAAACCACCAAATCGAACACCATATTTTCCCATACATCAGCCATATTCATTATAAAAATATTGGAAAGATTGTTAAAAAAACAGCGCGCGAATTTGACTTGCCCTACAACGAATTTAAAACCTTTGGTGCTGCTTTTTATTCCCATTATAAACTACTAAAATCACTGGCGAAAAAACCAAACCCAGCAACATAATACGATGAAGGAATTATTATCCAACCGCATACAGAGTTTACCAGCTTCGGCAACCTTAGCCATGGCTGCCAAAGCAAGAGAATTAAAAAATCAAGGTGTTAATGTCATTGGACTTAGCCTCGGAGAACCTGATTTTAACACCCCTGATTTCATTAAACAGGCAGCGATTCAAGCTGTCAACGACAACTATAACTCATACACGCCAGTCGATGGGTATGTGGCGTTGAAAGAGGCTATTTGTCGTAAGTTTAAACGAGACAATCATTTGGATTATTCCTCAAGCCAGATCGTGGTTTCAACAGGTGCAAAACAGTCCATTGCAAACGCCATTCAGGTGTTGGTAGATCCAGGAGACGATGTGCTGTTGGTGGCACCCTATTGGGTGAGTTACTCTGCCATTGTTTTGCTAGCTGAAGGAAACCCAATTGAAATTTATTCTGACATCAAAACAGATTTTAAAATCACACCCGAACAGCTCGAAAAATCAATCACTCCAAAAACAAAAATGGTTGTGATTAACTCCCCAAACAACCCAAGTGGGTCGGTTTATACTGAAGATGAATATCGTGCTTTGGCAGCTGTTTTGGAAAAGTATCCAAACATCTATATTCTTTCAGATGAAATATATGAACATATTAATTATGGTGTTCCTCACTTTAGTTTTGCACAAATCCCTTCTATGTACAACCGTACTTTGACAGTCAATGGAGTTGCCAAGGCCTTTGCCATGACTGGCTGGCGAATTGGCTACATGGGTGCGACTGAGTGGATTGCAAAAGCATGTACAAAAATGCAGGGTCAAATTACGAGTGGTGCCAACTGTATCGCCCAACGTGCAACGATCGCTGCTTTAGATGCACCTGTTGCTAACATTCAGTATATGGTTGATGAGTTTGCAACTCGTCGTGAAAAAATTCTTGAATTGCTCTGCAACATTAAAGGCTTTGTACTCAATCAACCCAAAGGTGCTTTTTATGTGTTTCCAGAAATCTCTCATTATTTTGGAAAAACAATCAAAGGTAAAACGATAGACAATGCATCAGATTTTGCGCTCTATTTATTAGAAGAGGCACACGTTGCTACTGTGACCGGTGAGGCCTTTGGATGTCCAAACAATATCCGAATTTCTTATGCTGCTTCAATGAAAAACATCGAAGAGGCAGTCGAGAGAATCAGGAAGGCATTGACCTAGTGGTCTCTCCAAAAATAGGGAGTGAATAAAATTAGAGCTGTAAATAGTTCAAGACGCCCTACGAGCATCAAAAAAGAACACCATATTTTCCCACCAGATGGCATGGTAGTATAGGTCAAGACAGGGCCAAAATCGCCAAGGCTAGGCCCTACATTTCCAAGACTTGCTGCAGAAGCACCAATAGACGATAAAAAGTCTAGGCCAAATAAGCTCAACACAAATGCGCCAATAATAAAGAGCAGCATGTACAGGATAAAAAATCCAAGAATTCGATAGACTAAGCTTTGTTGAATGGTGACGTGGTTGAGGTGTAGTGAAACAATTGCGTTTGGGTGCAATGCTCTTCTAAATTCGAGTAATGCATTTTTAATCATAACCAAATGGCGAATTACCTTAACACCCCCTGATGTAGAACCCGACGAACCTCCCAAAAAGAAAAGACCAAAGAAAAGCATGGTTAAAAAGGGGGTCCAACCAGCAAAATCTGCAGTTACAAATCCAGTAGTGGTGATAATCGCAACGACTTGAAACAAGGCATGTCGGAAACTACTCTCAAACGCTCCAAAAATTTGTGGGTGATCAACTGAGGTCGATTCAAGCTTGACGTTGGTGTAAATTCCAATGAATGTGATCAGTGTAAAAAGAGAGACAAATCCGACATACCAACGAAACTCATTGTCTTGCCAAATTCGTTCTAATTTCCCCTTTAATCCAAAATAGATTAGGACAAAATTCGTTCCTGCCAAAAACATAAATAAGGTTACGATGTACTGGATCATAGGACTGTTGTTCCAGTAGGCCAGGCTTTCGTTTTTGGTTGAGAACCCACCAGATGCCATCGTACTCATCGAGTGATTTATGGCATCGAAAACAGACATACCTGCCAAGGCTAACATCAAAGCTTCTAAAGCTGTAAAGCCCACATAGATATACCAAAGTCTTTTTGCAGTATGGCTGATTCGTGGGTGTAATTTGTCTCCCCCAACTGCTGTTGCTTCTGCAGAAAACAACTGAACACCGCCAATACCCAAAAGAGGTAAAATAGCCACAGCCAATACGATGATTCCCATACCACCAAGCCAGTGCGTGAGTGAACGCCATAAAATGATACTTTTTGGCAGTGCTTCTATATCTTGAACGATTGTAGCACCAGTGGCAGTAAAGCCTGACATCGTTTCAAACAAAGCATCTGAATAGCTTGCCAATGATTGGGTCAACAGATAGGGTAAGGTGCCAAATATCACCATGCTAAGCCAGCCCATCACCACTGTCAAATAACCATCTCGCATCTTTATTTCACGCTTTCGGTTTCTCGTAATGAGGAGTAAAAGCAACCCAATTCCAGTTGTGATTAGGGCTGAAAAAAGAAGTCCTTCAGTAGCGACATCATCTAAATAAACACTCAATAATGTACAAACAAACATGGCAATTGCATTGAACAAGAGCAACAGGCCCAGCATGTTAAAAATTGTTGAAAAATTGTATGGCTTCATCCCTATCGAAATAATCGCTCAATGCGTGAAATGGACTTTGGCAAACAACATACGAGAACCCTGTCACCAGGCATAATTTCAAAATCTCCAAGGGCGATAATCCCCTCTCCTTCTCTTATCACACCACCAATAGTTGCCGTGCGAGATATATCTAAATCTTTGATTTTTTTACCCAAAACTTTTGAGTCTTGACTCACAACAAACTCGAGAAGTTCAGCATCCATATTATTGAGTTTGGCTAGATCAACAACCTTTCCCTTGCGAACATATCGAAAAATACTGTTTGCAGTCAGCAACTTTTTATTGATGAGTGTATCAACGCCAATCGACTTGGTCAATTCGAAATAATCAACATTCTCTACCAGAGCTATGATTTTAGATACTTTATTTGATTTGGCCATCAGGCAAGACATTATATTGGTCTCCGAATCGTCAGTGACAGCCAAAAAAACATCCATCCCACCAATGTTTTCTTCAACTAGAAGTTCTGCATTTCGCCCATCGCCATGAATCACAAGCGTATTGGGTAAATTACCAGAAAGCTTGATTGCTTTTTCTTTATCAGACTCGACGAGTTTGACGCGCATTCCTTGTTGACACAAATCTTCAGCTATTTTTTTCCCAATGCGACCACCACCAATAATCATTACATTTTCAGCCTCTTGTTTGGTATATCCTACCAATTCGTTTAGGGCATCCATTCCTGATTTGGAACTTGTGAAATAGACCTGATCACCTGCTTCAAACAGTGTGTCACCACGAGGGATAAGGGTGGTTTGCGTACCTGCACGCTTGATGGCAATTGGCATAAAAAGCACCTCTGAAAACACTGCTGCTGCCTCTTTCACTGATTTTCCAACAAATGGAGCAGATTCGAGTAGTGTCGTACCCATCATTGTCAATGCACCTTCTTCAAACTCATAACTATTGTTAAAAGCAGACTCGTCGATCAACAATTGAATTTCTTTTACTGCCAGTTCCTCAGGTGAGATAAGTTCATCGATTCCTAAGGAATTAAAATCAACATCCTCTTTGTATTTATCAAACTCGATATTGGTTACACGAGCAATGGTTCTTTTACAACCTAATTGTTTGGACAGTAAGCAGCACATCAGATTTGTGGTTTCTGTTGGCGTCACAGCAATCATCATATCTGAATTACCGGCATCTGCCTTTTTGAGAACAGCCAAAGCTGAGGGGTCTCCGTGTATAGTACGAATATCAAGATGCGTTTCAGCATAATTGAGGTGTTCTTTCACACTATCAATAAGTGTGATGTCCTGAGATTCAAACGACAATAGTTTTGCAAGATGAAGACCAACATCACTGGCGCCGGCAATAATAATTTTCATGAAGAACACGTGGTTTGCTGATACAAATATAGATGTTTTGCAATGATTTGGTAAATACGAATGAATCTCTGATTGCCTTATCTTTGCACAAATTACTGTAAAACCATACGATGGTCAAACCTTATAAAGACTCTTCCTCTTCCAAAAAAGAGCAAGTTACCAGCATGTTTGATGGTATTGCCAAAAATTACGACGCTTTAAATCGAGTGATATCGATGGGGATTGATAAATCTTGGCGGCGGAAGTTGGTGGCTATGGTAGCGCAAAAAAACCCAAAGAACGTGGTTGATGTTGCAACAGGAACAGGTGATTTAGCACTTGCATTGACGTCAATACCAGATGTGACGATCACTGGCATTGATATTGCTGTTGAAATGTTGGAAATCGGAAAACAAAAAGTAAATCAAAACAAACTCGATCATCAAATAAAAATGGTTGTTGGAGACGCAGAATCTTTGCCTTTAACAGATGCATCTATAGATGCTGTGACAGTGGCTTTTGGTGTGCGAAATTTTGGTGATCTCAACAAAGGGCTTTCTGAAATCTATCGTATTCTCAAACCAGGTGGACAGTTGTTTGTGTTGGAGACTTCAGTACCAAAAAAACAATTTTTTCGTTTTGGGTATAAGTTGTATAATTCGTTATTCCTACCCTTGGTTGGACGCTTGTTTTCTTCAGATAAAAATGCATACACTTACCTTTCAGATTCTGCTGCTGCCTTTCCATATGGCGAAGCATTTAATAATAAACTCAAAAAAGTTGGGTTTTCAACTGTAGAGGACCATCCCCAAACATTTGGTGTGGTAACCATTTACAAAGCCACAAAAAGTATTGATGCGTAAATACTTATTTATTGTTTTTCTTGTCTCCCCATTTCTTATCTGCTGGGGGCAACGAAATGATACACCTGAGTATCATAAAAAGGATGATGATTTATTGCTGCGATTTGGATATTATTTGGGCTTGAACCAAATGAATTTTAAATCCGAATATACAAGATACACGAGTCAGTTGGAAATTCAACCACAGCTTGGGTTTAATGTGGGACTTTTTGCTGATTTGCGAATCCTAAACAACATCAATTTACGCTTTGAACCTGGCATGTTTACTACCCAACGGGACATCATATTTTCTGAATATTGGCCAGAAGTACGCGATCCAAACAATCGACTTCGTGAGGTGAAATCAACTTATGTACGACTGCCATTGGTGCTGAAGTTTTCAGCCAATCGCATTCACAATGTACGACCATTTGTAATCGCTGGGGTTTCATCATCATTTAACCTATCGAGCAACGAAAAAAGTCGTGAGGACAATGACAGTGGACGATTTCGTTTACGAACCAATATGAACGCTCTTGAACTTGGAATAGGCGTTGAACTTTATTTGCCATTTTTTCGCCTAACTCCATCTGTTCGAGGAATCTTTGCTTTGGATGATGAAATTGTACCCGACGACTGGACAGTCCCCATACAATCTCTAAAAACACAGGGGATTTTTGTTAATTTTATTTTTCAGTAGAGGTATTTCGGCGCGCTTCTGCCAAAATAATACTAGTTGCCATAGCAGCATTTAAACTTTCTGCACCTCCAAAGCGTGGAATCGAAAGATTATTGTTCGAAAGTTCTGTAAGCTGTTTTGATAAGCCTCTACCCTCATTTCCAATCATCAAAATAGTAGGTGTATCAAAGCTGTGCTCATAGATCGATTGCCCTGTCATTGAGGTTGCTACAATTTTATAATCTTTCAACCCCATCAACCAAGATTGGAGGTCTTTGTAAAACACCTGTACACGTGCCAAAGAACCCATGGTCGAACGAACGACTTTTGGGTTGTAACAGTCAACAGTATCAGATGAACAAATGATGTCTTGAATACCAAACCAATCACATAGGCGAATGATTGTACCCAAATTTCCAGGGTCTTGAATACTCTCCAAAGCAAGGACTAAATCTGGCTGAGAAGAAGTTTGAAATTTTGGTATGGCAAACACAGCCAAGGCATCTGATGGCGTTTTTAAATCGCTCATGGCTTTCATTTGGGTTTGATTGACAACAGAAACATTTTGAAAGGGAAAGTGCCTTTGATCGAGTGCATAAAGCTTATGAAGTTGATAATTTTCGTCTATAAACTCACGAATCACTTTCAGGCCCTCTGCAACAAACAATTGATGTTTGTCTCTAAGTTTTTTTTGCCCCAACTGACGCACGAGTTTGATTTGGCTTTTGCTAACCATACAAATGACGTATTTTTGAATTTTTATGCTTATAACGAAACAACATACCACAAAAATACTACTATTACTTTGCTTGGGCACAATGTTTTCAGGCTGTAGGGTCACAAAATCTCTTGACGAAAATGATTTGTTGTTGGGCCAGAATCAATTTTATTATAATGGAAAACGCACCTTTGTCGACTCCATTCAAGCGCTTGTTCCTCAGCAACCAAATAAAAAAATTCTAGGGATTCCTGTGCGATTGTTACTCTACCAATCTGCAAATGATAGCGCTGCAGTAGACTTTGACAATTGGTTGCAGAAAACCCCCAAACGAAGCAAGCGAATGCAAGCAATCTGGTCTCAAAAACAGATTGATCAGATGCGATCTTATCGAGTTCAGTTTCAAGATTGGAAAATGAGAAACGGCGAGCCACCCTCGCTTATCGACTCTTTGTACTACAATAATTATGCAGACAACATCAGCACCTACCTGTCCAACAATGGATATTTTAAGGCAAAAACAAATGTTAGGAAAGATATAACCAGCACAACAGGACAAACAGCCAACTTGGTCTATGATATTCAAACAGGTCTTCCGTATTACCTCGACACCATATCAACAGACATCAAAAGTCCAGTGATAAATTCGCTCTTTAGATTGAGTGCAAAACAATCGTTACTAAAAAAAGGACAGCAGTTCAATACCTTAGATTTTGAAGAAGAGCGAAATCGACTGTATGCGTACTATAAAAACAATGGAGTCTATAACTTTCAGCTCAACTCGATTGGCTTTGAAATCGCATGGGATACAACAAGCACCGACTTTCAGCTTCCAGTAAAAATAACAATCGATGATTTCAGAAAATCGACACCAAATGGCGTTGTTTTTGAACCTTACAAACAAACCCAAATCAGCTCTGTAGACGTTTATACAACCCTAGCGAAAAAAGCAGAGGAACAGTCTTATTATGATAGCATTCGATTTTTTGGATTAAAAAAGAAACGTTATAACAAAAAAGTGTTATCAAAAGCAATTCAAATCCGACCTGGTGATCTATACAGCGACGCCACTAGAAACCAGACAATTGCTGAACTCAATCGACTTGGGATTTTTGAATACCCTAGCATTCGTTACTCTTATGCCGATTCATTACAATCTGCCCTCAATACATCGATTATTTTAGAGCCAAGAGAGCGCTTTGGACTAGGATTTGGATTAGACCTAACCCAATCGAACATTCAAGATCAAGGAATAGCCTTTAATAGTAGTCTAAACGTTCTCAATATATTCAGAGGAGCAGAAAATTTTGAGTTTGGCGTTCGAGGAACCATTGGTCGTTCGGCTGATGAGGTCATCTCTGAAATTGGAGGAGACATGAGGCTACGAATTCCCAAAATTTTAATGCCAAATTTTATCGCCAGATTAATTCCAGAGAATCTTCAACCAACCTCTGTTCTCAACTTAGGTGCAGCCCTGCAAAACAATATCGGATTGGATAAACTCACCTATTCTGGTGGTATTCAGTACAAGTGGAGAACGAAAAACAACAATCGCATTGACTTCTCATTGGTGGACTTAACACTTGTCAACAATCGAAACACCCAAAACTATTTTAATATCTATACCAACACCTACTCACAGCTCAATACTATCGCTCAAAATACAGCTGTCAGTTCTTCTTTTTTGAATGATAATAATCTAATCATCCCTGATGGAGCAACTGGTTTTATCAATTATGTGCTTTCTGGTGGGTCTCCAATTGACAGAGAAGACCCCTCATATCTCACTGTCATGCGAATCGAGGAAAGAAGAAAGCGCTTGACACAAAACAACCTTATCATTGGCTCTAGTTTTAGCTTTTTAAAAAACAGCCAAAACAATTTTTTTGATGAAAATTTTTATCAAATCCGTTATAAAATTGAGTCTGCCGGCAATCTAATCAACTTGTTGGCGTCGCCACTCAATTTGAATAGAATTAATGACACAAACTATCTTTTTGATTTGCCCTACAGTCAATATCTGAAAGGGGAGTTTGACTACATTCAGCATTGGCTCGTTGGGTCGTCTTCTGTCTTTGCATTTCGAAGTTTTTTTGGGTTGGCAATGCCCTTGGGAAATGCCACAAGTATTCCCTTTAGCCAGTCATATTTTTCGGGTGGTGCCAATGACAATCGGGCTTGGGAAGTCTATCGATTGGGACCTGGGAGTAGTTTTTCGGGAAATGAATTTAACGAGGCTAATTTCAAAATTGCATTAAATTTTGAGTATCGATTTGACCTTTTTGGCTCATTTAAAGGGGCACTCTTCGCCGACGCTGGAAACATCTGGAATCTTTTTGACGATGTTACAGACCCTTCGAAACGCTTTGATGGTTTTCGTGATTTGAGCGAACTAGCCATTGGCACTGGTTTTGGTGTGCGATATGATTTTGGTCTGTTTATTTTTCGACTTGATACAGGCTTTAAAACCCACAATCCAGCACTAGAAAAGTCGAAGAGATGGCTGACTGACATGCAGCTAAAAAAAGCAAACTTGACAATCGGAATAAATTATCCTTTTTAAAGGTGAAATTTTATCCTATTTTTGCGCCTTTCAAACAATAAAACCAATGAGCCACTCAATTCAGCCTGGAGTAATTACTGGCAAGCAAGTACAAGAAGTTTTCCAATTAGCCAAAGAGAAAAAGTTTGCACTACCGGCAGTCAATGTCATCGGATCAAGCTCGATCAATGGAGTTCTCGAAACTGCTGCAGCACTCAACGCACCTGTCATTGTTCAATTCTCCAACGGAGGAGCACAATTTAATGCTGGTAAAGGATTTTCAAACGAAAACCAACAAGCAGCTATCGCAGGTGCAGTTGCAGGAGCTAAACATGTTCATCAATTGGCAGAAGCATATGGCGCAGTTGTCATTCTACATACAGATCACGCTGCCAAAAAATTACTCCCCTGGATTGATGGTTTGCTCGACGCTAGCGAAAAGCATTTTGAAGAAACAGGCAAGCCTCTGTTCAGCTCACACATGATTGATCTTTCTGAAGAGCCATTGGAAGAAAACATCGAAATCTGTAAAGAATACCTCAAGCGAATGTCTGCAATGGAGATGACCCTTGAAATCGAACTTGGTGTTACTGGTGGTGAGGAAGATGGTGTTGACAACACAGACATCGACAGCTCGAAACTGTACACCCAACCAGAAGAAGTTGCTTATGCATTTGAAGAGCTATCAAAGATCAGCAGTCAGTTTACAGTTGCAGCAGCATTTGGAAATGTGCATGGCGTTTACAAACCTGGTAATGTGAAACTAACCCCAAAGATTCTAAAGAATTCTCAAGAATATGTCTGTGAAAAGTTTGGTGTTGAGCACAATACCATCGACTTTGTTTTTCATGGTGGATCAGGATCGACTGTAGAGGAAATCAGAGAAGCCATCGAATATGGAGTAATCAAAATGAATATCGATACAGACATGCAATACGCATTTATGAGTGGCGTTCGTGATTATATTGAAAGTAAATCCGCTTATCTTCAACAACAAATTGGAAATCCAGATGGAGAAGATGTACCCAATAAAAAGTTCTATGACCCTCGTGTTTGGTTGAGAGAAGGTGAAAAAAGCTTTGTCGAAAGACTCAAGCAGGCTTTCGAAGATTTGAACAATGTGAACACATTGTAGTATCAATTGGTTTTATATATTTGATTAAAATAAAACCATATGTCTTGGTTTAAGCGAACAACAAAAGGGATACGCACAAGTACCCAAGATAAAAAAGATACGCCGCAGGGTCTTTGGTATAAATCCCCTACTGGAAAAATTATTGACACTGAAGAGCTGGCTGAAAATTTTTATGTTTCGCCAGAAGACGGCTATCACGTTCGAGTTGGTAGTCAGATTTACTTTGACATTCTTTTTGATGACGGCAAGTTTACAGAAATAAATAAAAAAATGTCTTCAAAAGATCCACTCAATTTTGAAGATTCCAAAAAATATAAGGATCGCCTTTCGAGTGCACAGAAAAAAACAAAGCTAAACGACGCTGTTCGTACTGCTGTTGGCAAGTCAAACGGGAATCAGCTTGTTGTAGCCTGTATGGACTTTACTTTTATTGGGGGATCGATGGGATCGGTCGTTGGAGAAAAAATTTATCGTGCTGCAGACTATGCATTGCAGAAAAAAATTCCTCTTCTTGTGATTTCGAAATCTGGTGGTGCCAGAATGATGGAAGCAGCTCTTTCATTGATGCAAATGGCAAAAACATCGGCAAAATTAGCGCAGTTGGCTGACACTAAAATTCCTTACATCTCTTTGTGTACAGACCCAACAACTGGTGGAACCACTGCCTCATTTGCGATGCTTGGCGACATTAATATCGCTGAACCAGGCGCTTTGATTGGCTTTGCAGGACCTCGAGTGGTAAAGGATACAACAGGGCAGGATTTGCCAGAAGGTTTTCAGACCAGTGAGTTTGTTTTGGAGCATGGATTTTTAGATTTTATCACCCATCGCAAAGATTTAAAAAAGAAGGTAAATCTTTACTTAGACTTGGTTCTCAACCGAACAATAAGTAAATCATAGCTCTTTAGTATTAAATCCCTACATTTGCACCCTCAAGAAAAGATCTTGAGCTTACATAATAATTATTTACAATAATATTGGCATGTATTTAACAACAAAAAAAAAGAAAGAGATTTTTAAGAAATACGGTTCTTCAGAAACAAATACTGGATCGACTGAAGGCCAAATCGCACTCTTTACGCATCGGATCAATCATTTATCCAATCACCTTAAAACAAATCACAAAGACTTTAATACCGAAAGATCTCTTGTAAAGCTCGTCGGTAAACGAAGAAGTCTTCTCGATTATTTGAAGAAAAAGGATATCAATAAATACAGAGAGTTAATCAAAGAACTCAACATCCGTAAATAACATTAAAAGCATCATAGTTTTTCATTGGTGACTACGAACGCAACACAACAAACGTTCACATATAAAATGAAAAGATATGATACCAAAAGTATATACTGAGTCCATTGACTTAGGAGATGGTCGTACAATTACCATAGAAACTGGTAAGCTGGCCAAACAAGCAGACGGTTCTGCAGTCATTCGCATGGGCAACGCCATGCTACTTGCCACAGTCGTTTCAGCAAGACAAGCTTCAGATGTAGATTTTCTACCATTGACTGTTGATTACAGAGAAAAATTTGCTGCTGCTGGGCGTTTTCCAGGTGGCTTTTTTAAGAGAGAAGCACGTCCAAGCAACGAGGAAATTTTAACCATGAGATTGGTGGATCGCGTTTTGCGACCATTGTTCCCAAAAGACTATCACGCAGAAACGCAAGTCATGCTACAATTGATGTCGCATGATGAAAATGTAATGCCAGATGCGTTGGCTGGATTGGCTGCATCGACTGTGATTCAGTTGTCAGACATCCCATTTGAATATCCGATTTCGGAGGTTCGAGTGGCTAGAATTGACGGAGATTTTGTCGTCAACCCGAGTCGTGAGCAATTGCAAGAGTCAGATATTGATATTATGATTGGTGCAAGTGCAGACTCTGTAGCCATGGTTGAGGGAGAATTTGATGAAGTTTCTGAGCAGTGTATGTCAGATGCCATCCGTTTTGGTCATGAAGCCATCAAAAAACAAATCGAAGCGCAAGTTCGCTTGGTTGCGGCTGTAGGTAAAAAAGAAACACGTACCTACGAAGAAGAGAATCATGATGAAGCTGTAGAGAATAAAGTTCATGCATTTAGCTATCAAACGTGTTATGACATTGCCAAGCAAGGACTTTCGAAGAAAAACCGTGGCGAAAAGTTCTCTGAACTAAAAGAAGCTTTATTGGCTGAATTTTCAGACGAGGAGCAAGAAGAGCATGGAAAATTGATTTCCAAATACTTTAGTAAAACACAAAAGGAAGCTGTACGTGAACTCGTTTTAGCTGAAGGCATTCGCCTTGATGGTCGTGAAACGACCGATATTCGTCCGATTTGGTGTGAGGTCGATTATTTGCCCTCTACGCATGGGTCGTCTATATTCACACGTGGAGAGACACAAGCACTGGCAACAGTAACGCTAGGAACTTCAAGAGAGGCAAACATCATTGATTCTCCATCGAATCAAGGGGAAGAAACCTTTTATTTACACTACAACTTCCCACCATTTTGTACAGGTGAAGCACGACCATTACGTGGAACATCTAGACGTGAAGTTGGGCATGGTAATCTTGCGCAACGTGCACTTAAGATGGTGATGCCAGAAGACTCGCCATATACGGTGCGTGTGGTGTCTGAGGTCCTTGAGTCAAATGGTTCATCTTCCATGGCGACAGTATGTGCCGGGACGATGGCATTGATGGACGCTGGTGTTCAAATCACAAGTCCTGTTTCTGGGATTGCGATGGGTTTAATCTCTGATGGCGATCGTTTTGCTGTTCTTTCAGATATCTTGGGAGACGAGGATCACCTTGGTGATATGGACTTTAAAGTCACAGGAACAGACAAGGGAATTACTGCTTGTCAGATGGATATTAAAATCAAAGGGTTGTCATATGAAATTTTGATACAAGCTCTAGAACAAGCGCGTGAGGGTCGACTACACATCCTTGAAAAACTGACAGATACGATTGAGGTGCCAGCAGAAACGATTAAGCCGCATGCACCTAAGATGATCAGTTGTAGAATTCCGAACGAGTATATTGGACCATTTATTGGCCCAGGTGGTAAGGAGATTCAAAATCTTCAGCGTGAAACAAGCACGACCATCGTGATCAATGAAGACCCTGATACACAAGAGGGAATTGTTGAAATTCTAGGAACCGATCAAGAGGGTATCGATCAGGTACTTGCGAAGATTGATGCGCTGACCTTTAAGCCTGAAAAAGATGAGGTTTATAAGGTAAAGGCAATTAAGATTCTAGAATTTGGTGCTGTGGTTGAGTATTTAGAAGCGCCTGGCAATGAAGTTCTTTTGCACATTAGCGAAATGGCTTGGCAGCGCACAAACGCTGTTACAGACGTGGTGAATGTTGGAGATGAATTTGAGGTGAAATACTTAGGCTTTGACCCACGTACCAGAAAGGATAAAGTGTCATTAAAGGCACTGCTTGAAAAGCCTGAGGGTTATATCGAGCGTCCTCCGAGAAAGGGAGGTGGTGGAAATCGAGATCGTAGAGGCGGTCGCGACAATCGCAACAGGAGATAATTTTAAAAACCCCCTTTTTGGGGGTTTTAAGTACCTTGCTCATCTCATTTTTTATTAAAGTTTAAAATTTGTGCCATGAAAAAAATCGCTCTATTTATATTTGCCTTCCTAACGATTCAATGCTCATCCGAAATGCAAGAAGCGCCTGTACCGAAAAAAGTAAAAAAAGTTCTAGAAATTCACGACGATCAACGCATCGACAATTACTTTTGGATGCGCCTAAGCGACGAGCAAAAAGAAGCCGAACAACCCGATCAACAAACACAAGATGTGTTGGACTATCTAAATGCAGAAAATGACTATCGCAAGCATGTGATGAAACCAACAGAAAAACTCCAAAAAACGATCTACGACGAAATCATTGGGCGAATCAAACAAGATGATTCATCTGTGCCTGTCACAGTGAATGGCTACACCTACTACACTCGTTTTGAAAAAGGACAAGACTACCCCTACTATTGTCGAGAAAAAGCTGAAGATAACGCCAATGAAGAAGTGATACTCGATGTGCCAACTATGGCTGAAGGATATGCCTATTATGCCATTGGTGGACGCAGTGTGAGTGAAAACAACAAAATCCTTGCCTACGCAGTTGATACTGTTTCGAGAAGGGAATATACCTTGTATTTCAAAAATTTGGAAACAGGTGAAATCCTTTCAGATAAAATCGAAAATACCACTGGTGGCACCACTTGGGCCAATGACAATCAAACTGTTTTTTATGTCAAAAAAGACCCTCAAACTCTTCGTGCATATCAAATTTTTAAACACCGATTGGGTACAGATACAAGTGATGATGAACTCGTTTATGAAGAAACAGATGAAACTTTTTCATGCTGGATCTCAAAGACAAAGTCACGTCAATACTTGATGATTGGTGCGAGTCAAACGCTATCAACAGAATATCGATTTTTGGATGCCAATACCCCTGATGGCAAATGGCAAGTGGTTCACCCACGTGATAAAAATCTAGAGTACTTTGTCGATCATTACAAAGACTATTTTTATATCATTACAAACGATCAAGCCAAAAACTTTCGCTTGATGAAAACACCTGTTGATCGCCCACAAAAATCAAATTGGGCAGAACTGATCCCCCATCGAGAGGATGTGTTGTTGGAAGACATAGAAATTTTTAAATCCCATCTTGTTGTCAACGAACGACACAATGGTCTTTCGCGCCTTCGGATCATGACATGGGACAATAATAATGAACATTATATTTCGTTTGATGATCCTACCTATGCTGCTTGGATTTCAGCAAATCCAGAGTTCAATTCAACACAACTCCGCTTTGGATATAGTTCATTAACAACTCCAACATCGATATATGATTATGATCTAAACACCAAAAAGAAGACACTCAAAAAACAGGATGAAGTGTTGGGAGGGACATTCGATTCGCAAAACTACCTTTCCGAGCGCATCATGGTTCCCAGCAGAGACGGATCGACAAATATCCCTGTGTCTTTGGTCTATCACAAAGACTTTGAAAAATCGGGTGATGAGCCACTCCTCCTCTATGGCTATGGATCTTATGGAAATACCATAGACCCTTGGTTTAGCTCGGCACGATTGAGTCTGCTTGATCGTGGTTTTGCCTTTGCCATTGCACATATTCGTGGAGGACAAAATCTAGGTCGCTCGTGGTACGAGGATGGAAAACTCTTAAAAAAGAAAAATACATTTTATGACTTTATAGATGTTGGGAATCATTTGGTACAGATTGGTTACGCCTCCACTGATCACTTGTATGCCCAAGGTGGCAGTGCAGGTGGTTTGCTGATTGGAGCTGTGATCAACATGGCGCCGGACCTGTTCAATGGTGCGATTGCTGCAGTGCCTTTTGTCGATGTTGTTTCGACCATGCTCGATGAAACCATACCCTTGACCACTTTTGAGTTTGACGAATGGGGAAATCCAAAAAACAAAGAATACTACGACTATATCAAGTCGTACTCCCCTTATGACAATGTCGAAGAAAAGAACTACCCTCATCTATTGATCACCACTGGCTATTGGGATAGTCAGGTCCAATACTGGGAGCCTGCAAAGTGGATTGCCAAATTGAGAGACAAAAAAACGGACGATAATTTATTGTTGATGGATTGCAATATGGAGGTTGGTCATGGAGGCGCTTCAGGTAGGTTCAAGCGATACAAAGAGGTGGCTCTTTCCTATTCTTTTTTACTTCACCTAGAAAAATAATTTTTTTGTAACCTTTTGCATCATCTTAACGTATAACAAGTGTAAAAACAAGTTAGATGAGACAACTAAAAATTACCAAGCAGGTTACCAACAGGGAAACTGCTTCACTCGACAAGTATCTGCAAGAAATCGGAAAGGTTGATTTGATTACAGCTGAGCAGGAAGTCGAGCTCGCACAGCGAATCAAAGCTGGCGATCAAATTGCCCTCGAGAAATTGACAAAAGCAAACCTTCGATTTGTGGTTTCTGTGGCAAAGCAATATCAAAACCAAGGTCTCACACTTCCAGACTTGATTAACGAAGGTAACTTAGGGCTTATCAAAGCTGCAAAACGATTTGACGAAACTAGGGGTTTTAAGTTCATTTCTTATGCTGTTTGGTGGATTCGACAGTCAATCCTACAAGCTCTCGCTGAACAGTCCAGGATTGTGCGTTTACCCCTTAATAAAATCGGTTCGATAAACAAAATCAATAAGACTTTTGCATATCTCGAGCAAGCGCATGAGCGTATGCCTTCTGCAGAGGAAATCGCAAAGGAGCTTGACATGACTGTTTCTGACGTAAAGGAATCGATGAAAAATACAGGTCGTCATGTATCTATGGATGCGCCACTTGTAGAAGGTGAAGATTCCAACTTATATGATGTACTTCGCAGTGGAGAATCTCCAAACCCTGATCGTCAGTTGCTACACGAATCGTTGAGAACAGAGATTAGCCGTGCGCTAGAAACACTCACACCTAGAGAGTCTGATGTTGTTCGTCTTTATTTTGGACTTGGCAACCAACACCCTATGACTCTCGAAGAAATTGGAGAAACCTTTGACTTGACTAGAGAACGTGTTCGACAAATCAAGGAGAAAGCAATTCGTCGACTAAAACATACGTCTAGAAGCAAAATACTGAAAACCTACCTCGGGTAATCATGCGTGATAAAAAACTGGTTGCGCCTTCAATGCTTGCAGCTGATTTTGGCAATCTAGCTCGTGATGTTGATATGGTCAATCACAGCGACGCAGATTGGTTTCACCTAGATGTGATGGATGGTGTTTTTGTACCAAATATCTCTTTTGGTATGCCTGTCATCAAAGCCATGGCAAAACACACAAGCAAACCACTTGATGTTCATCTGATGATTGTAGATCCTGATCGCTATATCCAAACGTTTGCCGATTTGGGAGCTGATGTACTCACTGTTCACATTGAGGCTTGTACTCATTTACACAGAAGCTTACAGTCGATTAAAGCAGCGGGGATGAAATCTGGTGTGGCGTTAAATCCTCATACACCTGTTTCCGATTTATCACACACAATTGCAGATATCGATTTGGTTTGTTTGATGAGTGTAAATCCGGGGTTTGGTGGTCAATCATTTATAGAAGCTACCTATCAAAAAGTGAGTGAACTGCGTGCACTGATCGATGCCAATCATGCAAGGACACTCGTCGAAATCGATGGGGGTGTGACAGATCAAAACGCCACCCAATTGATAGATGCAGGAGCTGATGTTTTGGTTGCTGGCAGTTATGTTTTTTCCGCTGCAGACCCTTCATCAACGATCGCAAGCCTGTCTGCTCAGATCAATTCGTAAACAGATGTCTGTTGTTCTTGGACTGATGAGTGGCACTTCTTTGGATGGGCTTGATTTGTGTTGCGTTCGCTTTTCGTCCAATCCTAAAGATTTTCAAATACTCGAGTCAAAAACTGTCCCCTATACTGACAAATGGAAGTCCAAACTCGAAAATGCATTCTATACTTCTTCTGACGAAATCGACACCCTTGACAAAGCATTTGGAGTGTTTTTAGCAGAGCAGATTTTAGCCTTCATCAACACATCTTCACTACCACCCATTGATTTGATTGCCTCGCATGGTCACACGATTTTTCACAAACCCAGTCAAGGCATCACCAAACAAATTGGGTGTGGAGAAGAAATTGCCAAACAAACAGGTATCAAGGTCATATATGACTTTAGAAGTCAAGATGTAGCGTTGGGAGGGCAAGGAGCACCTCTAGTTCCTATGGGAGATGCCATCCTATTTCACAGCTATGGTGCCTGCTTAAACCTGGGTGGTTTTGCCAATGTTTCTTTTGCCTTGCAAAAAAATCGAATTGCTTATGATATTGTTGCTTGTAACATCATCCTCAACCATTTTGCCCAGCAATTAGGATATGACTATGATGACCGAGGGAAACTGGCGCAAAAGGGTTCATGTGATAAATTATTGTTGCAAAAGCTCAATGCGATTGATTATTACAACTTAAATCCACCCAAATCTCTGGCAAGAGAGTTTACGGAAACCCAGCTGCTACCCTTGCTCTCAAACTTTGATCCAGAAACTGTGTTGCACACCTACACTAAACACATTGGCTTACAAATCGGAATGTCGCTGACATCATGCAAGGCAAAAATCTGTCTGGTCACTGGTGGTGGGACTCATAATCATTTTCTAATCGATCAAATCAAGCAGCATATAAATTGTCGTTTGGAGATCCCAGACCAGACGATCATTGATTACAAAGAGGCATTGATCTTTGCACTTTTGGGACTTTTACGCAATGAAAACAAAACCAATGTGTTGTCGAGTGTAACAGGTGCAAGTCGCGATCTTAGTGCTGGACGCATGGCAATACCTTGACCATTGGCTAAAAAAATTGTAAATTCAAACAGTGATTTAAATAACCTATCTATGAAACTTTATCAAGTCCTTTTCGGTATTATACTCATCTTTTTCTCATGTGGTACCCCTACTGGAACAGATCAGCTTCAACAGTTGATGGAGGATTATTATGAAGAAAAATTACAACTCTATCCCCTTGGTGCAACCTATCAAGGGGATAAAAGATACAATGACTATTTACCAAACTCACTCTCAGATGAGTTTATGGCAAAAGAAAAAACATTCTACACTTTTGTTCTCAATCAGCTTAAGTCTGTCGATGAGGAAAGTTTGAGCGAAGAAGATCTACTGAGTAAAAAGGTACTTCATTGGGAGTGTGACATCAACTTAAAACGACTTGAATTTCCGATCCATCTTCTGCCATTGAATCAAATGTGGACGCTTCAATTAACCATTGGGCAGCTGGCAGGTGGAAGCAGTGCACAACCTTTCAAGACGGTAAAAGATTATGACAATTGGCTGGCGCGCGTTGATGATTATTTAGTATGGCTCTACACAGCCGAAGATCGAATGAAAGAAGGAATCGAAAAGAATGTAGTACTGCCAAAATCGCTGATCAAGAAGGTTGTTCCACAGCTTGCAAGCATTGCACTGACAGATGTAGAGGATCATTTATTTTATAGCCCTATTCGACAACTTCCAGCAAGCATTTCAGATGAAGATAAAACACGATTGACGACTGCCTATCAATCGATGATTGTAGATAAAGTAAAGCCTGCCTACCTACAGCTTCATGATTTTATGAATGGCGAGTACATGGAAGCAGGTCGATTGAGCAGTGGTTTTGATGCATACACTTTTGGAAGTGATTATTATGACTATGCCATTCAACTCTATACAACTACCAACATGAGTGCTGATGAGATTCATGAGTTGGGCTTACAAGAGGTTGCACGATTACGCAGTGAGATGGAAAAAGTAAAAAAACAGGTTGGGTTCAAAGGTGATTTAAATGCCTTTTTTGAACATGTGAGAACCTTGCCACAGCTTGTTCCCTTCAATAATCCACAGCAAGTGATTGACAATTTTAATGCGATTCATGATAAAATGAAAGCCAATGTCGATCGATTGTTTTCATTGCAGCCAAAAACAGCTTTTGAGGTGCGTCGGACAGAGGCATTTCGTGAAAAATCAGCAAGTGCAGAGTACAGTCCAGGATCGCTTGATGGCACAAGACCAGGTATTTTTTATGTTCCAATCCCAGACGTGACCAAATACAACATCTTTTCAGACGAGGACTTGTTTTTACACGAAGCCATTCCAGGGCATCATTTCCAAATTGCCTTGCAGCAAGAAAACACCACCCTACCTGATTTTAGAAAATCACTTTGGTACAGTTCCTATGGTGAGGGCTGGGCGCTTTATTGCGAATCACTTGGAAAAGAGCTTGGGCTCTATGATGACCCCTATCAGTACTTTGGTATGCTCAGTGCAGAGATGCATCGTGCCATACGACTGGTTGTCGATACAGGGCTACACACAAAGGGCTGGACGCGTGAAGACGCAATCGCTTATTCAATCGCAAATGAAGCAGAGCCAGAAGCAGCGATTATATCTGAAATTGAGCGATATATGGCAAACCCAGGTCAGGCGTTGTCGTATAAAATTGGACAGCTCAAAATTCTTGAGCTAAGAGCAAATGCCAACGAGCTTATGAAAGACAATTTTTCCATGAGCATATTTCATGAAAAGATATTGGAATCGGGCTGTATTCCTTTGGCATTGTTGGAAGAAAAGATACAAACCTGGATAACAAATCCTTGAAATGATGGGGGCTTGAAAATTTTATAGTCAAAGATGGGGGAATCTGAGTTGGAAAGTCCTGTAGATGCTGTCATTACTTGGGTTGACGGTGAGGATAAAATGCACAAAGAAAGAATTAATCGTTATGCTTCAAAAACGATAAAAAAACATAATGGCTTTTCTTCTCGTTATGCACAGGTTAATGAGATTCAATTTTGTGTTCACTCAATCTTAAATCATGCCAATTTTATTCGAAACATATTTATCGTAACAGACAACCAAATACCCAAATTTCTCGCTGATGAAAAATCTGATATGTATAAAAAAGTAAAGATTGTCGATCATACAGAGATATTTGGCGATAATAAGCCATTACTCCCAGTGTTTAATTCTCGAAGTATTGAGACAAAAATTCATCGTATTCCAGGTCTTTCCGAACAATTTATTTACTTCAATGACGACACGATTTTATTACGTACAGTAAGTAAATCCGATTTTTTTCAAGATGATTTCCCTGTGCTTAGGGGGAAGTGGAAATCATTTAAGCAAAATATCTCTTACAAAAAACTTCGTTTCAAAAAAAAAATCAATCAAGCGGGACACATATATGCCCAGGAAAAGAGTGCAAAGATTCTTGGGTTTCAAAGACTTTTTAAGTTTCATCACACCCCCCATCCAATGCGAATTTCAACAATCAAATCATTTTTTTCTAATCACGATGGGTTGGAAGAGTTCAACAGCAGCTTTAAATTTAGAAGCGCAGAACAATTTATAATCCATGGAGTTGCCAATCATTTAGAAATCAAAAATGGGAGCTGCCGCATCATGAATGACTATCAAATGGTTCATTTTCGTTCATATCGTAAACCAATTATTTGGTTGAAATTTAAACTCACTTATTTTTGCAATAAGAAAAATAAATTGTTTTTGAATCTTCAGGATCTTGGTTTATGTCCTTCTTCAAAACAGACTTACTTCATAGAGTGGCTCAACAAGAGATATAAATTGTATGGTAGGAATAAACATTCATAAAAATATAAAACTGTTTTATTATACCAAAAATGCGATCCTCCAGCTGATTCCTCGTTGGTTTTTTCGAAATCGTTTAAGTGGCCTAATGCGTCCAAAAGATGACGATGACATTGATTATATAAAAAAACGTGTTGATTATTACAATAGGTTACATTCTGAATCTGCGCTTCCAAAAAAAGTTAAATCTTTGAAAGAGCTTAGAAGAGGCAAAAAAAATACAACTTATTTTTTTGACAGCTATGAAGTCACGCGTTATTTCAACCCTAGACTTCTTGTCAAATTTGAATTTGGAGATATTACCCAAGTTCCCCGAATTCCCTCGATAGTAAAAAGCAGACCTATTGAGTCCAATAACGAAAAATCAGTGCTTTTGAAGTTAAACAAGGTGAGGCATTTCATTTTTGTTCGTGATAAAAATCGTTTTGAAAATAAAAAAAATATGTTGATTGGTCGAGGTGGAGTGAGCGACAGAAAGCCAAAAAGAATTGCTTTTTACAAAAAGTATTTTGATCATCCTCTCTGCGATTTAGGTCAAACCAATCAAAATAGTAAGTACAATTACTGGTATAAAAAAAAGATATCGATTGAGAAGCATTTAAAATACAAGTTTATTTTGTGTTTGGAGGGGATTGATGTTTCTTCAAATCTCAAGTGGGTGATGTCATCTAGTTCTATTGCAGTGATGGCAAAACCCCAGTTCGAAACTTGGTTTATGGAAGGTCAGTTAATTCCAGATTTCCACTACATTCAAATTCGTGATGATTACTCAGATTTAGAAAAAAAGTTATCATACTTTATTGACAATCCTGAAAAATGCATGAATATTATTCAAAATGCAAATGCTTATGTTGAGCAATTTAAGAACAAAAGGAGAGAGAAATTAATATCTTTGATGGTGTTGGAGAAGTATTTTATCAAAACTCGGCAAAGTCTACAAACACATCCCTTAAAATGAGTCTTTTTTACCTTCGTAAAAAAATATATAAATTTATTTTCCTTGCTTATAAGTATCTTATTAAGCCCAAAAAACAAGTCAAATCTATTTATGGAATTTACCTTTTTCCAGCCTTTAAAGACAGAACGTTTAAATATTATTTTAAAGGAACTTATGGGACTTTTCTCAGTGAATTGATAAAAAGTATTGACACAAAGACCCTATTTGTAGATATCGGCTCGAATCAGGGTCTTTATAGTATTCTGGCGGGGCAAAACAAAAACATAGATCAAATCATATCTTTTGAGCCTTCTTTACAAACCAGTAAATTACTGAAATCTAATTTAAAGTTGAATCATATTACAAACTGTAAAGTGATTCAAAAAGGGATTGGTAATCAGTCTGGCGAGACCCAACTATATGTCAGCGAAAGTCATTCAGGAAAAAATTATATGCGTGATCATAACGATATAAAAATCTCTACTGATAAAGCTGTAGAAACTGTCGAAATTGTTGACCATAAAGAATTGAACAAATTGATTCCTAATCATCATAGAATCTTTATTAAAATTGATGTTGAAGGGTATGAGAGAATTGTGATTAACCAGTTGATTCAATGTTCATTTTTTGAAAATGTATATCAAATTTTTTGCGAAGTGGATACGAATTGGATAGATGTGAATAGCGTAAAGAAAATGCTGCTAGATAAAGGGTTTAAAAGTTTTGATAAAATTGGGAAAAACCCTTCTCATTATGACCTTTTGATCTCACGACAGTAGAGAACATTTTATATCATTATTCGATATCAAGCTCATACTTTTCTTTGAGCTGCTGAAGCACGTCATTGGCAATGGTTTTCTTTTGTAAAAGCACCAAAGAATCAGCTTGATTGATAATGTCATAGGCTTGAAGTATATCCTGATATTTTAATCTTGTAAAGTCATGCACCAGGACACTATCTTCATCCGAAAGGTTGGCGTGAATGTGTAACGCAGTTAGCACACGACAGCGCCCATCTAGAAAAACAATGACGCGTAGATTCACATTATTTGACAGATTGACATCAAATACACTAGAGATTTTATGCGTAATCGTGGGGTTGATATTTTTGGGACGCCCATACTTTTGAACTTCTCCCACTGACACATGCGTAACTTTATTTGCTTGCAATAGTTGATTCATATATGTTGTGTAGCCTTCGCTTGTTTCGTAAGAATGAAAATTAAATCCAAGAGAGTTGGCAATCAGTGTACTTCCCCCCGATCCACTTTCCAAATAAAGAGCTGAGATATTTTTAATCAAATAATCTGTAAAAAAGCGAGCCTCTTTGTAGGTCATTTTAGGCACCATCAATGCACGATCTGCAAATGAAATCCCTAATTTATTGAGATATTTTTTTAACCTGTATTTAAAATAAAATAAAAATTTGTTCAAAAGAATTATGATTGTTTTTTCGTAAAACAAATATACTACATTATTGATGCCAACTGTTTGTTGACGAATATTCTAAAAACGACAAGAAAACATTAAAACAAACCGATCAAATAAGAAGGTGTGTTAGATTAACAATCTAATTTTAAAAACTAAATTTGTGTGAATTAATACTAGAGGTGTGTTTAGATTTATCTATTGGAATTTAATTTTATCAACAATCGTTATCACATTTTTTTGTTATGACTTGAATTTAACTATTAAAGTCCTCCCTTTACACTTATCAATACTAATTTACCCATTATTGATTTTAAATTTTTGTTTCTTTTTTACCATAAAGACTTTTAACAATTGGGTAAATAAAATATCAATATCTCTTATCACTACTTCTTATTGCCTATTCATAATTCTAGTCTATTCTAGTTATTATATTGGTATATCAACCTGGGGATCTACGTTAAACATCTACCTCATATACTCTTTTTATGATGAATTAGAGGAATTAATTCATTCGACAACTTATATTAATTATGATAAGTTAGTATTTTACATATTGGTCATTTCATGTAATCTTTTTTTAATAAATTATTTCCTTGCTCAAAAAATCATTTCTTCAATCAATGGTATTAAAATCAGTAATCTAATTTCAAAAAAAAATATTTTTGTTTTATCAATTATAATTATTTACCCTATACTAATTAAAATTTCATACAACTTGAAATTTGATTTAAAGAAGAGTGAACCTTTCATATCATTTTTTTTCAATGAATTTATTCCACAAAATAAAGAGAAACTTTTTAGTGGAGTTGAAAATAAAGTAGCAAAAGAAAAATATCCTGTAATTGATAATTTTAATAAAAAAAATGTCATTTTAATTATTGTTGATGCATTAAGATCAGACAAAATAAATAATTCAGAGTACGAACGTAAGCTAAGCCCTTTTTTAGATTCATTAACTAAGCTTGAAAATGTACACCACGTTAAAAATTACTACTCAACTAGCTCAAGCTCTTTCCAAGGTATCTCGAGTATTTTATCTTCATCATATAAGATTTCTTTAAACAATTTTTTTTTACACGATTTGTTAAAAAAACAAGGTTATCACATCAATTTTATTTTGTCTGGTGATCATACAAATTGGTACTCATTAAAAGATTTTTATGGAGAAAATATAGATTTTTTTGTTGATGGATATTTATCGAAAAAATCAAATCAGGTTAAAAATGCTAATAATGATAAACTTATTATTAAAGAATTAAATGAAATTTCTGATTATAATAACGAACCAAAGTTCTTTTACCTGCACATGATGTCTACTCATGAATCTTCAACATTAGAAGAAAAATATAAAATTTATAAGCCAGATGATTATAATGTTTTTAGTGATAATATTTCACCACAATCACTAACAAATAATTATGACAATAGAATTATTCAATTAGATAATTACTTAAAAGAAATTATTCGAATATTAGAAAATAAAAACTACTTAGAAAATTCAATCCTAGTGATTACCTCAGATCATGGGCAATCTTTGGGGGAGAAGGGATATTACTTTCACACAAATTCAACATATTTAAGTGAAGTTTCAATTCCATTGATAATTTTCTCAAGCGAGAGTAAAAGCATGAATAAGAAAAATGAACATAAAATCTCAAACCAATTAGATGTTTCTCCTACAATTATTGATATGCTTGGGATTGAGATTCCATATGTGTGGGATGGTTCTTCATTGTTAAGGCCACAAACAAATGATTTTTTATTTATTCAAGAGAAAGAGTTTTTTTCATGCATATGGCTTCATGAGGATGAAAGCTATCAATACATTTTCAATAATTTTACAAAAAAGGAGGAGGTTTATAATATTGATTTGGATATTGAATTGAAAACCAATGTACTTAATGAAAAAAATAATTTACCAATAAATTATATAAGGAGTAGAATGAAAGATCACTTTTTTGAAATTTCAAACAAGTCTATTCCAAACTAGTTTAATTTTTCAGTTTGTTTACAATAGTTAGAACTTTTTGAGTGGAATTAATGATATATATTCAAAAAAAATATTCCTAGAAATAAAAACCATTCTTGAGAATAATATGTGGGCGCGAAGGGATTCGAACCCCTGACCCCTTGGGTGTAAACCAAGTGCTCTGAACCAACTGAGCTACGCGCCCAAAATACTGATAATCAATAAGTTAGGATATTTTACAGAGATGAAATTTAATTGTATGAACCTTATCATGCACCTTACTTGCTGTATTTTCACTAACTCAAAGACCGTAAAAGGCACGCAAATATAATCGTTTTAGAGAACTAAGCCAATAATAGTTTTTCCTTAAATTAGTACCACTAAAAACAATACGATGAAGAAAC
>CAJXBR010000010.1 GCA_913051755.1 uncultured Flavobacteriaceae bacterium | reverse complement strand
TGGTGAAATCAAGGTTGGCGATCCAGCAAAGCGACAAGCAGTGACCAATCCAACCAAAACCATTTCTTCTGTCAAACGATTTATGGGTAACAAGTTTTCTGAATCATCCAAAGAAGTAAAACGCGTTCCATATTCAGTTGTTAAGGGTGACAACAACACCCCCCGAGTTGATATTGATGGTCGTTTGTACACTCCTCAAGAGCTTTCGGCAATGATTTTGCAAAAAATGAAGAAAACAGCTGAGGATTATCTAGGACAGACTGTTACAGATGCTGTTATCACTGTGCCTGCCTATTTCAACGATGCACAGCGTCAAGCTACTAAAGAAGCAGGGGAAATTTCGGGTTTGAATGTCCACAGAATTATCAATGAACCAACTGCTGCTGCTTTGGCTTATGGCCTTGATAAAGGTGGTAGTGATAAAAAAATAGCGGTGTATGACCTGGGTGGTGGTACATTTGACATTTCAGTTCTCGAGCTAGGAGATGGCGTTTTTGAGGTATTATCTACCAATGGGGATACTCACCTAGGTGGTGATGATTTTGACGAGGTTATTATTGACTGGCTTGCAGATGAGTTTAAGTCGATTGAAGATGTTGATCTTCGGAAAGACCCAATGGCACTTCAACGATTAAAAGAATCAGCTGAAAAAGCTAAAATCGAATTATCGTCATCAACCCAAACAGAAATCAACCTTCCTTATGTAACAGCAACTGCCTCGGGCCCAAAACACCTTGTAAAAACTCTGACAAGAGCTAAGTTTGAACAGTTGTCTGCTGAATTGGTGAAACGCTCGATGAAGCCAGTTAAAAATGCACTTTCCGATGCCGGATTGTCAACAAATGATATTGATGAGGTGATCTTGGTTGGTGGTTCAACCCGTATTCCAGTGATTCAAGAAGAAGTGAAAAAATTCTTTGGTAAGAAACCGTCCAAAGGGGTAAACCCCGACGAAGTTGTTGCTGTTGGAGCTGCAATTCAGGGTGGTGTTTTGACAGGAGATGTGAAGGACGTATTATTGTTAGATGTCACACCACTTTCTTTGGGCATTGAAACGATGGGTGGTGTTCTCACGAAGCTTATCGATGCAAACACAACGATTCCTACTAAAAAGTCACAGGTATTTTCAACAGCTGCTGACAATCAACCCTCTGTAGAGATTCATGTTTTACAAGGCGAGCGTCCGATGGCTGCTGATAACAAAACAATTGGTAGATTTCACTTGGACGGGATCCCACCAGCTCCTAGAGGTACGCCACAGATTGAAGTGACCTTTGACATTGATGCCAATGGTTTGATTCAAGTTACTGCACTTGATAAAGCAACGAACAAATCACAAGATATTCGAATTGAAGCTTCATCAGGTTTGACAGAAGAAGAAATTGAAAAGATGAAAAAAGAGGCAGAGGCGAATGCAGATGCAGATAAGAAAGTCAAAGAGGAAGCAGATACGCTCAATAACGCCGATGCAATGATCTTCCAAACCGAAAAGCAATTGAAAGAGTTTGGCGATAAGTTGTCAGATGATAAGAAAAAGCCAATTCAGGATGCTTTAGAGGCCCTTAAAAAGGCTTATGAGTCAAAGGATGTTGAGGCGATAACCCCTGCATTAGACAGCATCAACGAAACATGGAAAAATGCCTCTGAAGAGATGTATAAAGCACAAGCCAATCAGGGGGCTTCTGCAGATGGGCAAGCAGAGGCAGGCGCATCAGCTGGCGAGACCAACGACGAGGATGTTGAGGATGTTGACTTCGAAGAAGTGAAGTAACACTTTGTATTTCTTATTCGTGTAACATAAAAAAACGCACTGTTAGCAGTGCGTTTTTGTATTTTAGCAAACGTTATGGATAAATCTACACTTCTCAAAAAAATCAATGAAAGAAATCGAGGGACGCTGATGCAAACCCTAAAGATAGAATTCACTGAGGTCGGGGATGATTTTTTGATAGCACGTATGCCTGTAACTGCTGCAGTCCATCAGCCAGATGGTGTTTTGCATGGTGGTGCTACTGCAGCTCTAGCTGAGACAGTTGGGAGTTCAGCAGCAGCTGTTTTTTGTAATCAAGAAGGGCATATGTTGCGAGGAATTGATGTTTCTGCAAAGCATTTGAGAGGTGTACGAGCAGGTTATGTATTTGCTAAAGCAATGCCTCTACATAAAGGAAAAACTATGCAAGTATGGTCTATTGAAATTACTGATGATGAACAGCGATTGGTTTCATCTTGCTCATTGACGACACTTGTTCTTCCCCTCAAAAAATAACCCATTTGAGCCAGTTATCGTTTTTTGGAGAGATTGAAAAGCACTTAAATTACGAATTGCCATTTGTTGTGTTTCGACATCCAAATGATACTCGATTAACAGCATTTCTTGATCACAACGAAACACCTAAACCAAAAACCAAATTTGTTGTCAGTCATTTTGAATCGTCAAAACATTTTTCAATTTTTCCAGATCAAACCCTGCATACAGACTTTAGTGTTGATCAAATACCCAGTCAATCAAAACAGCTAGAGTGGAATGATTTAGAACAGAAGCAAAAGAATCATACAAACCTCATTATCAACGCTATAGACAGCATGAAACAATCTCCTTTAAATAAGGTGGTGTTGGCGACTGTACTAGAGTGTAATGGATTGTCAAAATCACCGATTGATTATTTTAAAACGATCCTAACGCAATACAAAAACACTTTCAATTATTTGCTTTTTCATCCCAAATATGGCCTGTGGATGGGCGCAACTCCTGAACGCTTGATTACAATGCAACAGTCTGATTTAACGACAATGGCATTGGCTGGCACGCGACCTTTGGGCAGCAACTCATGGGGAGTAAAGGAAAAGGAGGAGCAGGGGTTTGTTGTAAATGAAATTGTAAACACACTTCGCAAGTACGCATCAAATGCATCGATACATCATGCTGATGCAAAAACCATTCGTGCAGGACAGTTGGAACACCTACAAACGACGATCACAGCAGAGCTGACTATTTCTCCTGTCGAAGCAGCATACGCACTACACCCCACACCTGCTGTTGGGGGAGTACCTAAAGAGATGGCGCTTGACTTTATCAAAACCCATGAGCAATTGGATCGATCTCTTTATGCTGGCTTTTTGGGGGTGATAAATCAAGACAAAACAGATCTGTATGTCAATCTTCGTTGCATGAATATTCAACATGATAAGGCTTTGGTATATGTTGGAGGTGGGATCACCGAAAAAAGCAATCCGCAAGATGAGTGGCAAGAGGTGCAGGATAAAGCAAACACCATGGGCCATATATTGATGAGTTAACAACTGCGCTTTTTGTACATTTGCCGTTGCTATGAATCTCTCAATAATTCCTGTTGTACGCTCGGTTATTCAACAACTACTCAATTATGAGGTTTGTCATGTTGTGATCGCGCCAGGCTCTAGAAGTGCGCCCATCACTGTTGGGCTGACCACTCATATTGAATTCACAACCTACAGCATCGTTGATGAACGCTCTGCAGCTTTCTTTGCTCTTGGACTTGCACAACAGCTTCAAAAACCAGTAGCAGTGTTATGTACATCTGGCTCAGCTCTGTTAAATATCTATCCCGCTGTTGTAGAGGCTTATTATAGTCAGTATCCAATCGTTGTGTTGAGTGCTGACCGACCCACCTATCAAATTGATATTGGAAATGGCCAAACAATAAGGCAACAGGGGGTTTTTTCAAAACATATTATATCTGAAACAGCACTCTTACAAGATGTAACGCATAACCAAGCATCAATCATTGAGAGCAATACCCAAATGTTAATTGATTCAAAATCAACAACAGAGGAAATTGAACGCTTGCAACAAGCTATTGAAAAGAAAAACAACACTAGGCTTGAAGAGGTATTGACTCAAATGTATATACACAAAGGCCCTGTTCATATCAACATTCCTTTAGAAGAGCCATTGTATGATTTCAATGAGGTATCAGATTTAATTCCCCAACAGCAACAGCAGTTGACTACTCCTCTCATCAAACAGCACAAGGATTTTGCATCCAAATGGTTTGCGACAAAACGCATTCTTATTGTTATCGGAACACTGCCAGCCAATCGTATAAACGAAAAAATTATTTCCATGCTTGCCAATGACCCAAGAGTTGTTGTTTTGCATGAAATCAATTCCAATATCAGTCATGACAACTTCATCGCACATATTGATCGGGTGATCATCCCCATCGAGAAAAAGAAAAACAGCCAATACATTTTTCAATCATTATGCCCTGATATGTTGGTGACAATGGGAGGGATGGTTGTTTCGAAAAAAATCAAATCAGTATTGCGATCCTACACTAGTGTTTCGCACTATCATATCGGCACAGATCGAGCACTTGATACCTATTATTTGGGTGTGCAACACATCGAAATCGAACCAAACTCTTTTTTGAAGGGGTTGACATCTTTATCTGATACTGAATCGAGCTATCAACAACAGTGGCTTCAACTGTCTAAGCAAAGAGAGATTGCCCATCAAAAGTTTTGTAGTAAGTTGCCCTACAGCGATTTGTTTGTGTTTGATAAAATCATGCGTTCGATTCCTAATAATTATAACATTCAGTGGGCAAACAGTTCGCCCATTCGATACGCACAACTGTTTGCCAAAGCAGGAGCATCCTCCTATTGCAACAGAGGTACAAGTGGAATTGAAGGCAGCATCTCAACAGCAGTAGGAGCATCAGTGGCAAGTGAAACACCAACTATGATGATCACAGGTGATTTGAGTTTTTTTTACGACTCAAACGCTTTGTGGAACCAATACATCCCACCCAATTTTCGATTGATATTGGTGAACAATGGGGGAGGTGGTATTTTTAGAATATTACCCAACGCCAAGGTAACACCTGGTTTTGAAACATACTTTGAAACAAAGCATCGCAGAACAGCCAAATGGATGGCAAAGCAATATGGCTTGTCCTATAAAAGAGTTCGAAGTGGCCTTGGTTTAAGGCTAGCATTGGGTCGATTTTTTTCAGCTTCGAGTCGTGGGAAAATATTAGAAATATGTACGCCTTCCAACAACAATGATTTAGTTTTACATGCCTATTTTGATTTTTTGAGCAATCAATCAGATTAAGTCTTAATTTTGTAAAAAAATATATATGAAAGCAGTTTGGAAATCCATAAAAACCTACTCTGATATTTTATTTGAACATTACAACGGGGTTGCAAAAATCACCATCAATCGGCCTAAGGTTTACAATGCATTTCGCCCTGAAACCAATACACAGATGCTTGATGCCATCGAGATTTGTCGTGAGCGTGACGATATCGATATCGTTCTCTTCACAGGTACTGGCGACAAAGCCTTTTGCAGTGGTGGGGATCAAAATGTAAAAGGTATTGGAGGTTATATTGGAGATGATGGCGTTCCTCGCTTAAACGTTCTAGACTTGCATAAAAGGATTCGTGAACTACCAAAACCTGTCATTGCCATGGTCAATGGTTATGCAATTGGTGGAGGTCATGTTCTTCATGTTGTTTGTGACTTGACCATTGCGAGTGAAAACGCTATTTTTGGTCAGACTGGCCCCAAAGTTGGCAGTTTTGATGGAGGCTTTGGATCTTCTTATTTGGCACGTCATGTGGGTCAAAAAAAAGCACGTGAGATTTGGTTCTTGTGCAAGCAATACAGCGCCCAAGAAGCTTTGGAAATGGGGTTGGTGAATAGAGTTGTGCCACTGAAAGACCTAGAGTCTGCAACCTTGGAATGGTGTGACCTTATGCAGCAGCGCAGTCCTTTGGCACTTCGTATGATCAAGCGTAGTTTAAATGCAGAGCTGGATGGCCAACATGGCTTAATGCAACTCGCTGGAGATGCCACACTGCTGTACTACCTCACTGAGGAGGCGCAAGAAGGAAAAAATGCCTTTTTGGAAAAGCGTCGTCCTAACTTTGATAAATACCAAAAATTTCCATAATGAACAGTCAAGTCTGTGAATAACGTCTCTTTTTTTACTTGGATTAAGGCTGCTCGCTTGCGCACAATTCCTCTTTCCATTTCTGGAATACTTGTTGGTTCGTCAATTGCATTTCAAAAAAATGAGTTTGATCTCATTGTCTTTGTTCTCGCGATTTTCACAACAGTGAGTTATCAACTTTTGTCCAATTTTGCCAATGATTATGGTGATGGTGTGAAAGGTACTGACAATGCGTCAAGGCTTGGGCCAAAACGAATTCTTCAATCTGGTTTGATCACCAGGGATCAGCTACGCCAAACAATCTTTTCCATCACTGCTATTGCAGTTTTGCTCACGATTTTACTTGTTTATAGCGCCTTTGGATTTAGTCAAACATCACTCACCTTTTTAGGCTTAGGGTTTTTCGCAATCGTTGCTGCTATTCGATATACGATTGGTTCCAGCGCATATGGATATAAAGGTCTTGGGGATCTGTTTGTTTTTTTGTTCTTTGGCTGTTTGAGTGTTTTTGGGAGTCATTTTTTATACACGAATGAATTTGATCTATCATTGACTTATCCTGCTTTTTCAATCGGACTGCTTTCAGTAGGTGTTCTCAACATCAATAATATGCGCGATCGAGATAATGACAAACAGTTTGGTAAAGTAACTATCGCTGTTCGTTTGGGTGCTAGATATGTTATGTTTTATCATCTGTTTTTAATCACAATGCCAGTCATTATGACTGCTGTCTATGGCTTTATTTATGATGCTGTTTCGATTGTTGTGTTGTCAATCATGATGTTGATTCCTGTGACGCTACACCTCAAGATTGTATTTCAAAACAAATCAGAGAACTTACTTGACTTAGAACTCAAAAAAATTGCCCTGCTCACATTTTCCTATGCCATTTTGTTCAGTGTGATTTCAATGGTTTTATCAGTATGAAATTCACTTGGTCAAAGCATCGCCTTCAGTTTAAAACTCCAAGTGGAACATCGAGAGGGGTGCTGAACCACAAAGACAGTTGGTTGATTCAAATGAAGCGAGATGGAAAAACAGGTATTGGTGAATGCAGCATCATTGAGGGCTTAAGCCCAGAGTCGCCTGAAATTGTTGAAGAAATTTTTGAAGAAATCCCTCGATATATATGCAAAGGAAAGGATTTTTTGTTGAAACGCTACAACAGTTGGCCAGCCATGCAATTTGCCCTTGAGATGGCTTTTTCAGGGTTGGAGTCATCACACCCACTACTGCATTTTGACACAGCTTTTGTTCATGACCAACAAATGATTCCAATCAATGGTTTGATATGGATGAGTGACGTTGAAAGCATGATGACCCAACTCAACCAAAAACTGAACCTTGGGTTTTCGTGTATTAAAATTAAAGTTGGAGCACTTGATTTTGCGTCTGAATGTAAACTGTTGGCCGCTATACGAAAACGTTACCACGACACTGACGTCGAGCTTCGCGTTGACGCAAATGGTGCTTTTCAAACCAATGAGGTAATGCAGAAGTTGGAACAGCTTTCGAAATATAATATCCACTCCATTGAACAGCCAATTGCGCCAGGTCAATGGGATGAAATGGCTGCCATTTGCAACAAATCGCCAATCCCCATTGCACTGGATGAAGAACTAATTGGAGTGCATTTTGAAAACAGTAAAGCTGATCTGTTGCAACACATAAAGCCTCAATATATCATTCTCAAACCCAGTCATGTAGGGGGGTGGAAAGGAGCAGACCAATGGGTTTCAATAGCCGAAAAACAATCGATTGGGTGGTGGGCAACAAGTGCTTTGGAAAGCAATATTGGTTTGAACGCAATTGCACAATGGTTAAGCACCAAAGAAGTTTCAATGCCTCAGGGACTTGGAACAGGTGGTCTTTTTACCAACAATATAGATACACCTTTGTATATTAGAGGGCAACATTTGGGGTTTGATCGCGTTAAACTTCAACACTTTAATTTGAAATAATGTTTTTGGAAAATGCATTTGTCGGAAAAACAGAACCACTACGTTACATTGGAGGTACATTTATTGTCATCATTACCTATTTTATTGCATCTGTTCCGTTTGGAGTTGCGATCGTGATGGAGATTGGTGCTGGAGATGTTGCTGGGATGTCAGAGACTGAAATGCTTTCGGTCCTCGATCCAAACATCACTCTTTTTTACATTCTTTTGCCATTTGCAGCTGCTTTTTTTATGCTGCTCTTGATTGTTCGATATATGCATAACCTACCGATAAAATTTTTAGTCACAAGTCGCACTTCCTTTGATTGGAAGCGTGTGTTTTTTTCATTTGGACTTATTGCAGCACTGGCAATGATATCAGTTCTAGTAGATCAATACATCTCGCCAGAAGATTATGTTTGGAACTATGACCCCAATAAATTTTGGAGGCTTGTTCTCATTGCAGTGATCATGATACCCCTGCAAACAACTGCCGAGGAGTTGCTCATGAGAGGTTATTTATATCAGGGATTAGGGGCAGCCTTCAAAAATCGTTTGGCTCCATTGTTGATCACATCCATATCATTTGGACTTCTTCACGCTTTCAACCCCGAAGTTGAAAAATTGGGTAATGGACTCATTTTAGCATATATTATAACTGGCCTGTTTCTGGGCATGATTACACTCCTCGACGAAGGGTTAGAGCTTTCTATTGGCTTCCACGCTGCCAATAACTTGATCATTGCTTTACTCGTCACTGCTGACTGGACAGCTTTCCAAACAAACTCTATTTACAAAGATGTTTCAGAGCCTGTTTTAGTTGAATTTATATTGATGCCCTTGATTCTTTATGGCTTGGTGCTGTTTATTTTTTCTAAGAAATATAAATGGCATTCTTGGACATCCAAACTCACTGGTCCTGTTACAAAAGAATGATCATGCATGCTGATTTTCGTCTCGATGGGATTTCTTATGATCGTGACAGTCTGTTGTCTTTTTCTCATACGCTTTGCAATGCAAATAATGAACATCAAATCGAGCTTGGTAAATTTCTCTTAGAATGGTTGTCCGACAGCCCCGATATCAAACTCCAAACCAGTGGATCGACAGGTAAGCCAACTGAAATCATCGCACAAAAATCGATGTTGACTGCCTCTGCCATGACAACCATAAACACCTTAGGACTCCTGCCAACCCAAAAGGCCCTTTTATGCCTACCAGTGCGCTATATCGCAGCGAAAATGATGCTGATTCGAGCGCTTCTGGCTGGCTTATGGATTGATGTTGTAAAACCATCTTTAACCTCTAGTGCTTCTACAAACACCTATGATTTTACTGCAATGACCCCTCATCAGTTGGGGAATTCAATTGCAGATTTAAATCGTTTTAAAAAGGTGATTGTAGGAGGTGCTTCTGTAGGTGATAATTTGCGAAAGGCAGTGAAAGGGCACGCCAGTACAATTTATGCAACCTTCGGAATGACAGAGACTTACAGTCATGTTGCTCTTCAAAACCTAAGCCGAGGAGAGGAGCATTATACTGCTGTTGCGCAGGTAAAGTTTTCAAAACAAGGCGATAACTTGGTGATTCATGCCCCTCACATTGGTATTGAAAAACTCATCACGACAGACTGTGTGGATTTGATATCATCTACCAAATTTGTTTGGAAGGGGAGAAGCGATTTTGTTATTAATTCTGGGGGGATTAAACTGCATCCTGAACAGATTGAAAAACAGTTATCGTCAGTCATTTCAACTCCTTTTTTTGTATTTGGAATACCAGATCAACAATTGGGTCAATCCTTGTCTATTGTTTTCGAAAACCATATCCCTGATGAGGCTCAATCAATGATTTTGAACCTCGATACACTTTGCAAATTTGAGATTCCAAAAAATTATTTTGTACTTTCGAAGTTTGTACGTTCAAATGGAAAAATCCATCGCAAATTAACTCTTAAATCAATCGATTTTAATGAAGTTCAATAAAAATGTAATTTTTGCTATTGCCTCACTGATTCTAACAATCATCGGTATCGTTATTATCTTATTGGGTGCAATAAAGTATCCTGAATATATTTATTGGTCAAGTTTAACAGGGATAGGTTTTATTGCTGTTGGGTGGGCGTTTAATGCGCTCAAAGGAAGGGTTTAACCCCCAATCATATCTTTAGGGTAAACCCATTTATCAAACTCCTCATCTGACAGATAACCTGTAGCAATCGCAGCATCGCGAAGTGATGTGCCTTCGTCATGTGCTTTTTGTGCAATCTCTGCTGCTTTGTAGTACCCAATTTTTGTGTTCAATGCTGTAACCAGCATCAATGAGTTGTCAACAAGCTTGTTGATCACATCAATATTTGGTTCAATCCCTTGCGCACAATGTTGATCGAAGCTCATCACTGCATCTGCAAGTAAACGAGCAGACTGTAGAAGATTGTTTGCAATGAGAGGTTTGAACACATTGAGTTCAAAATGACCTTGCGCACCTCCAAAGGCAACAGCAACATCATTGCCAATGACCTGTGCACAAACCATAGTCAAGGCTTCGCATTGCGTAGGGTTGACCTTCCCTGGCATTATTGAACTACCAGGTTCATTGGCAGGAATCGACAACTCGCTAATGCCTGAGCGTGGCCCGCTTGACATCACTCGAATATCATGTGCAATTTTGTTTAATGACACTGCAACTTGACGCAAAGCACCATGTGTTTCTACAAAAGCATCATGACTTGCCAATGCTTCAAATTTATTTGGTGCTGTGACAAATGGATGTTCTGTAAATTTAGCAATATATGATGCTACTAGTTCGGCATAACCCTTAGGCGCATTAATTCCAGTACCGACTGCTGTTCCACCCAATGCTAGTTCTGCTAGGTGTTGCAAGCTGTTTTCAATCGCTTTGATGCCATACCCAATTTGGGCAACATAGCCAGAAAACTCTTGCCCAAGACTTAGGGGTGTAGCATCCATCATATGCGTACGACCGATCTTGATCACATTCTCAAACTCTTTCGATTTTTGGGAAAGTGTTTTTTTGAGCTGATGTAATGCTGGTAGTGTATTTTCAACAATCAGTTTATAGGCTGCAATATGCATCCCTGTTGGAAAGGTATCGTTGGAGGATTGTGACTTGTTTACATCGTCATTTGGATGCAGTGTTTTTTCGCCTTCACCCAAAGAATGACCTGCCAACACATGACCACGATTCGCGATTACTTCATTCACATTCATATTCGACTGCGTGCCTGAGCCTGTTTGCCATATCACAAGTGGAAATTGGTCGTCATGCTTGCCTTCGAGGATTTCGTCGCACACGCGAGCAATGAGGTCTCGCTTGCTATCTTCCAGCACACCAAGTTCAGCATTGGTAAATGCAGCAGCCTTTTTGAGGTATGCAAATCCATAAATCAATTCGATGGGCATTGACCCTGGATTTCCGATTTTAAAATTGTTTCTTGAACGCTCAGTTTGTGCCCCCCAATACTTGTCGGCAGGGACTTTTACAACTCCTAAAGTGTCTTTTTCGGCTCGGAATGACATGGAAATAAAACTTTGTACAAAGGTAACAAAAATCAAATGCTGTTTTTATCAACCTTTCTTGTGTGCATCAAACTTTCTAAATAAATTTGCAACTAACAAACAGCATGCTATGTTTACTTTTGAACAGTATCTTGGATTTATTCTTTTTCTAACAATCCTCACAATTGGATTTTGGCTGATGATTTTCCTCATTGGTTTTGTGATTCCCTACTGGTTGAGTGGAAACCTTATCGAATGGTTTAAAGAAAGAAAAAAGGCAAAGCTATCAGAGTAGCCTAGAACTCAAAGTCCCCAAAACTTTCTTGCCCATACGACCCTCTACCTCTTCGCTGTCTATTTTTATCTTGCCTAAATCGGTATGTAAACGTAATAGTATAGGTGGGCTCACGCCTTTGATATAGCCCCTCAGTTACTGCCACAGGAGTTGTAGTTTGATAGTCGTATTTTGCTGTGTTAAACAAATCGCTAAACCTTAAGTTGATCGTTCCATTATCATTTAAGATTTCTTTACTCAATGCCAAATCTGTATATAAAAACCCTTTACTCTTCCCAAATGCTGACTCGTTTGGACCTCTGTAACGCACAGATAATTGTGACTGAATCGCAAATGGCAAACGATAGGAGTTACTTAAATTTCCAGACCAACTGGTGTTATCATAATCATATGAGATACCCAAATAACTACCTTCTTCAATAACCCTATAGAAGTTGACACTTGCATAGGTTCGCATGCCTTTGATCAGTCGTAAAGAAGTATTAAACTCAACGCCAAACTGTTCGTTTGTACCCAAATTGATTGGAAGTCGACGAATGACAGGTGTTTCGATTCTGTTGACAAACACAGTTTCGTCTGTTACTATAGCAACTCGACTGACAGCATCTGTTGTTCTGCGATAATAGACAGAGCTATTCAGCGTAACTTTTTTAAATTGTTTAATGTAGCCAATGTCAACCCCATTTGAATAACTAGGATCGAGTTCAGGATTTCCTTGAAAATAACTGGTTTTACTCGATCTAGACTGAAAAGGATTTAGATTCCAAGCATTTGGACGAGATATTCTTCGATTGTACCCGAGCGTAACACTTGCTGTTGGATTGATTTCCCAACCAAAATTGAGCGTTGGAAAAAAATCATTATAGGTTTTATTGTTGATGGGTGTATCAGAGTCCAGTTGCTCAACTAATATGCCAGTGTTTTCGAATCTCAACCCTAAGAGAAATGAAAAGGCGTTGAGCTTTTTACCGTATTGGGTGTACAGTGCATGTACCTCTTGCTCAAAGTCAAGGGTATTTGAGAGGTTGGTATCGATGGTTTCTGTGTTGTTTTCATCAAAAATTTTCACCTTAAAATCGATAACTCTTTTGTTATCAGTACCTCTATATCCGGCCTCAAATTGTGTGTCTTTATTTATGGGACGAACATAATCAACTTGCACCAAACTTCTCTCTTGATTTTCTAAAGTTGTATTGATTTCACTGTCATCTGATCGCACACCATTTTCAAAAAATGATTCGATATCAGAAATTTCTGTTTCATCGTTTTTTTCAGTTTGAAAGGTTGCTGTTAGCCGATGTCCTTTTTCGTTGAATTTATGCTCAAAATCAATGTTGAGTTGGTTGCTGTCTTCTTGATCATTTTCATTTTCAAAACGATTGGTTAGTAACACCTCATCAGTTTTATACTGTGATTGTTCGTTGATTGTTTGATCATCTCCATCACGATCGTTTGTAAAATAACTCAGTGTTACAGAAGACTTTTTAGTCATTTGAAAATCCATTCCAAAATTAAGATTATACCCTTTTCTTCTTCGATTAAAAAAGCGTTCCTCAATGTAACGCTCAACGGACTCAATAGGATTAGTGTATATATTATCTTGCACAGCACGACCTTTGCTGGTGCGATCGCTGTACCCCGAATTGGTAAAAAAGTTAAACTTCCCTTTGCGATAGTTCAGATTTACAGAACCATTATAAGTCTCATTTTTACCTGCAGAGAGGTTAAAAGCCCCATTCAGGCCCTTGAGAAACCTTTTGGTAAGGATGATGTTTATAATTCCTGTTGTTCCTTCTGCTTGATAACGAGCAGATGGCGAGGTGATTACCTCTACTTTTTCGATTGATTCTGCTGGAAGTCTTGTCAGTGCTTCCACACCTCCAAGGCCAACAAGACCAGATGGTTTTCCATCGACCAGTATGCGCACATTGTTGTTTCCTCGAAGCTCTATGTTTCCATCGATATCAACAGAAACAGAAGGTACATTTTCTAAAACGTCTGAAACTGTTCCCCCTCGAATTAGGTTGTTTTTGCCAACATTGTAAACTCGCTTATCCAAACGAATTTCAACCTCTGTACTTTGACCAACTAGGTCAACTCCCTCAAGAGATTCGACAGATGAAACCAACGCAATGGACCCTATGTCGATGCTGTTATTATAAGTTTTTAAATCAGTCGTAAGATTGTCAAAACCAATGTATTCGAACTTTAGGGCGTAGCTGTTTGTTGCTAATTTCAGTTTAAAAACGCCATTGTCATCAGTAATTCCCCCATTTACTAAAACTCCTTCTGCATCAAAAGCTGCAACTGTAGCGTAGGGGAGAGACGTTTTGCTTTCAGCATCTACAACTGTACCGCTGATCACGATTTGGCGAGATTGACCATAGCTTAAGAATGAAAAGCAATAAAAGATATAAGTAAAAATAATCAAACGATGTATCATGTTATATATCTATTTTTAAATTTAATAGTTCTTTTTGTAATTGTTTGTGATTTGAAAAGTGTATCCCATCATATCCTAAAGAAATAGCAGCTTCGACATTATCAGCACGATCATCGATGAAAACGCAATCGGCTGCATTCAATTGATACCTTTTCAATAATAATTTATAGATAGCTGGGTCTGGTTTTTTTAGTTTTTCATCACCTGAAACGACAATGCCCTCAAACCAATATAGAAATGGAAACTTTTGAAGCGCAACGGGAAAAGTTTCGCCACTCCAGTTCGTCAGTGCATATATCGAATAATCGGGCGATTGATGTAGCTTTTTCAAAATCTCCACAGTGCCAGTGAGTTCATAACCAAGCATTTGCTCCCATTCACCATAATACATTCGGATCAGGCGTTCATGTGCTGGAAACAGTGCAACTCTCTCTTCTGTTGCTTTGCTTAAGGGGTATCCGGCATCTTGATTCTCATTCCATTCCGAGGTACATATCTCCTCGAAAAACCAATTCATTTTTTCGCGATCTCCACGAAACTCTTTCAGGAAAACATATTCAGGATTCCAATCAATTAAAACGCCCCCGAGGTCAAATACAATTGTTTTCATAAGTCATTTGATTTAGGTTGTTGATTCATCATTAAATAAGATTTGAGAAAAGGGTCTAGACCTCCATCCAATACTGAACTTACATCGCTAGTTTCGTAGGAACTTCTCACATCTTTTATCATTTTGTAGGGTTGCATCACATAGTTTCGTATTTGCGATCCCCATTCGATTTTCATTTTACTTGCTTCAATTGCATCTCTTGTTTTTCTTTTGTTTTGAAGCTCAATTTCATAGAGTTGTGATCGTAGCATTTGCAAGGCTCTCTCTCTGTTTTCGTGTTGTGATCTTGTTTCAGAACAACTGATTTGTATACCTGTGGGCTTGTGGGTGAGTTGCACCTTTGTTTCTACCTTATTGACGTGCTGCCCACCAGCACCACTCGAACGAGCAGTTGTGATTTGTATATCTGCAGGATTGATGTCAATTTCGATCGAGTCATCAACCAAAGGGTAAACATATACTGATGCAAAGCTTGTATGTCTTTTTGCATTGCTGTCAAATGGAGAAATCCTAACGAGCCTATGCACACCATTTTCTCCTTTGAGCCAACCAAATGCATAATCACCATTGCACTCGAGAGTAACAGTTTTAATTCCAGCAATATCTCCTTCTTGCAAATTGAGTTCTCTGACTTTAAAACCATGTTTCTCTGCCCACATCATATACATTCGCATCAGCATTGATGCCCAGTCGCAACTCTCTGTGCCACCTGCACCAGCGGTGATTTGCAATACTGCAGAAAATGAATCCCCTTCCTCGGAAAGCATGTTTTTAAATTCCAAATCTTCGATAAAACGCTTTGTTTCAGCATATAAAGTGTTGAGTTCATCTGTCACGTCATCTCCACTTTTGGAGAATTCAAGTAACACAGATAAATCATCAATTTTTGATGAAAGGCTAGCAATATCCTCAAGCCATTTTTTTTTGGGTTGAAGCGCACGTATATAAGTCTCTGCTGCAGTAGTATCATCCCAAAAGTCGGGAGCAAGCGTTTTTTCCTCTTTGTTCTGAACCTCTATTGTTAGCGAATCCAAGTCAAAGAGACCTCCTTAACGCATCCAGGCGATATTTAAGCTCTGAAAATAACTCTGCTGTTAGCATCAAATTTTTTTTCAAATATAAACAATCTAAAATCCAAAATGATGAAAACAACACACATTTTGTTTTACCCTCTTTAAACAAGAGTTTAAGCCACCTCTGATTTTTCTTAAAACCATTATAATTCTGTAAATTTGCTAACAAATTAAAAAGCCCATAATTCATTACTTATGACAAAAAAGGTAATAGAGGCTCACAACAGTGTATTGGACTTGGTTGGCAACACGCCACTTATAAAACTCAATAAGACTGTTGATGGCTTTTTGGGAAGCTACTATGCAAAAGCTGAATTTGTCAACCCAGGTCACTCGAACAAAGATCGAATTGCACTACACATAATTGAAGAAGCAGAACGAAAAAACATCCTTAAGCCTGGCGATACCATCATTGAAACAACTTCAGGAAATACTGGTTTTAGCATTGCGATGGCAAGTATCATCAAAGGTTATAAATGTATTTTAGCTGTTTCCTCCAAATCATCCCCAGATAAGATTGATATGCTTAGAGCCATGGGTGCCACTGTATATGTGTGCCCGGGTCATATGAAGGCCGACGACCCTCGCTCATATTATCAAGTCGCAAAACGACTGCACAACGAAATCAAGGGGTCTGTGTACATCAATCAGTACTTTAACGAATTGAATACTGATGCACATTTCCAAACCACTGGTCCTGAAATATGGGAACAAACTGCAGGTCTGATCACCCATCTGGTGGCAGCAAGTGGAACAGGAGGTACAATTTCTGGCATTGGAAGGTATTTGAAATCAAAAAACCCAAACATCAAAATCATCGGAGTTGATGCCTATGGATCAGTATTGAAAAAGTTTCATGAAACATCTGAGTTTGATGAAAATGAAATATACCCTTACAGAATAGAAGGTTTAGGTAAAAACCTGATTCCTTCCACCACCCATTTTGAATACATCGATCACTTTGAAAAAGTAACAGATGAAGAGAGTGCGCATGCTGCTAGGGAAATTACCAAGAAAGAAGGAATTTTTGTTGGATATACTTCTGGCGCAGCGCTGCAAGCAACGCGACAACTTAATCAACAACAGTTGTTTTTTGATAAAAACAGTGTTGTGGTCATTATTTTTTGTGATCATGGATCGAGGTATATGAGCAAAATTTACAGTGATCAATGGATGAAAGAACAAGGGTTTTTTGATGCAAACCATTTGCAAGATGAAACTGCAATTGAATATGTCAAATAAGAACACTAAATTTAATAGCTTAACAACAAAACAATGAACAACGATATTTTTGATCGGATGCGGACAAACAAAGGTCCACTGGGTAAGTGGTCTGAGGTTGCAGAGGGCTATTTTGCTTTCCCAAAACTTGAAGGTCCGATTGGCAATCGCATGTTATTTCAGGGTAAAGAGGTGATTACGTGGAGTGTAAACGATTACCTAGGTCTTGCGAATCATCCCGACGTACGAAAAGTCGATGCTGAGGCAGCTGAAGAATATGGCTCTGCGTATCCTATGGGTGCTCGCTTGATGTCTGGTCACACAAGCGCACACGAACAGTTGCAAAACGAATTGGCTGCTTTTGTCAACAAAGAAGCTGCATATCTTTTAAACTTTGGGTATCAAGGAATCCTCTCAACGATTGATTCACTTGTCTCAAAAAATGACGTTATCGTCTATGATGTCGATGCGCATGCTTGTATCGTCGATGGTGTTCGGCTTCATTTGGGAAAGCGTTTTACGTTCAAGCACAATGACATTGAAAGTCTTGAGAAAAACTTGGTTCGTGCAACCAGAGTTGTTCAGGAAACAGGTGGAGGTATACTTGTGATATCTGAGGGTGTCTTTGGTATGCGAGGTGAGCAAGGTCGATTGCGAGAAATCGTTGCTTTAAAAGAAAAATATAACTTCCGACTGCTCGTTGATGATGCCCATGGTTTTGGGACACTAGGGCACACAGGTGCTGGGGCAGGCGAGGAGCAAGGTGTTCAAGATGATATCGATGTATATTTTGCCACCTTTGCCAAGTCGATGGCAAGTACAGGTGCATTCATTGCAGCAGATAAAGACATCATTGATTATCTTAAATACAATATGCGATCGCAGATGTTTGCAAAATCACTTCAAATGGTACTTGTTAAAGGTGCCTTAAAGCGTTTGGAGATGCTGCGTTCGATGCCAGAACTCAAAGCAAACCTCTGGAAAAATGTACATGCGTTGCAAACTGGTCTGAGAGAAAAAGGCTTTGATTTAGGATCAACACAAAGCTGTGTGACTCCTGTTTACCTAAAAGGTAGTGTTCCGGAAGCAATGGTTTTAGTCAAAGACCTTAGAGAAAACTTTGGTATTTTCTGTTCAATCGTTGTGTATCCAGTGATTCCCAAAGGATTGATTTTATTGCGATTGATTCCGACAGCTTCCCACACACTGGAGGATGTTGATGAAACACTCAATGCATTCTCAACAATTAGAGATCGATTGAACGACGGTTTGTACAAGCGTCTTTCCTCAAAGTTTACTGCTGAAGTAGGTGTATAGCACTATTCTTGATCAATAATCACGACAGTCTCTCCCTTGTCATTGATATACCCACGTGGCATGGCGACTGTGTTGAAGTGTATGACCACCTTTCCATCTTTGTCAAGGCCAATAACACCACCATCACCGCCTTGGTTTTTGAGTTTTTCCATCAAAGTATGATAGCCAGCTTCATCGAGAGTTGAAGAACCATATTTTACTTGTGCAGCAATATCATAGGTTGCTACATTTCGTATAAAATACTCTCCATGACCTGTTGCAGACAAGCCGCCAACACCATTTTCGGCATATGTCCCTGCACCGATTACAGGTACATCCCCAACACGTCCAAAGCGTTTGTTGTTCATGCCACCTGTTGAAGTGCCAGCTGCTATATTTCCATTTTTATCGATTGCAACGGCACCAACAGTCCCAAATTTTTTATTGTTTTCATGCAAGTCCTCAATATGTTCATTATATCGATCTTCATTGTAGAAATAACTCTGTGGAACTGTTTCCATACCATGTGTTACTGCAAACTCTTCAGCACCCTTCCCAATCAAAAACACGTGCGGAGAATGTTCCATCACAGCAATAGCGGCATCAATTGGGTTTTTGATATTCGTCAGTCCAGCGACTGCTCCAGCTTGAACATTTTCACCATTCATGATAGACGCATCCAACTCATGGGTTCCAGCAGAGTTGAAGACAGAGCCCTTACCAGCGTTGAAATGAGTAGAGTCTTCCAAGATGTTGATGGCAATTTGAACTGCCTCAACACTTGTGCCACCATTAGCCAGGTGTTCATTGCTTTTTTGAAGTGATTTTTCAATTGTTGCTCGAATTTCTTTCTCTTGTTGTTCAGTCATGTCATCAGTTGTAACATAGCCAGCACCCCCATGCACAATAACCGAAGCAGTGGGTTTGGGATTCGGATTATGACAAGCAATCGTAAAAACTAGGAGCAAAAGGAATAGCGTAGGTCTTTGCATAATTTTGGTTTTAGATGAACTAAATTAAAATTTATCTTAAGAAGTCAAAGGTTGAGGAGCATATTTTTTTAAAACTTGTGATGGAACTCAAATACTCGAAATAGTGATCCAATCTTTCCTTTCGTTATAATTCATTTTAATTTCCTAATTTTGTGCAAATAATATTGGATGAGTAATCGATTGTTCCTCGATACTAAAGAAATTCAAATCATCCTTAATCGCTTAGCTTGTCAGCTTCGCGAAAAACACCAAGATTTTTCAAATTCCATTCTCATAGGCATACAGCCAAGGGGTGCTGTTTTGGTCAAACGACTCCTATCCATTCTTAAACAAGAAGATCATCTGGAGGCAATTGAACATGGGTTTCTCGACATTACTTTTTTTAGAGATGACTTTAGACGATCTAAAAAAGTGCTATCTGCCAAAAAAAACCTGATGGATGTCTCGCTTGAAAACAAAAAAGTGGTGCTGATTGATGATGTGTTATACACTGGTCGAAGTGTTCGTGCTGCTTTGACAGCGATCGATTCTTATGGTCGCCCATCTGAGATCGAATTACTCACACTCATCGACAGGCGATTTTCAAGACATTTACCCATACAGCCCGACTATTTGGGTCGGCAGGTTGATGCTTTTGCAGATGAGAAAGTCCTTGTGCATTGGCAAGAGGAGCAAGGAGAAGATGCTGTATATATCATAAATAAGACAAATGAGTAAGTTAAGTGTCTCTCACTTATTGGGAATAAAATATCTTACGGATGATGATATTGAACTCATTTTTGAAATCTCTTCGCACTTCAAGGAGGTGATCAATCGGCCGATTAAAAAAGTACCTTCTCTTAGGGATGTAACGATTGCCAATTTATTTTTTGAAAATAGCACAAGAACAAAACTATCTTTTGAACTCGCGCAGAAGCGACTTTCAGCAGATGTAATTAATTTTTCTGCCTCAAATTCCTCTGTTAAAAAAGGAGAATCTTTGATTGATACTGTCAACAATATCCTTTCTATGAAAGTGGATATGGTTGTTATGCGTCATCCAAACCCAGGTGCTGCGATGTTCTTGTCCAAACATGTTAACGCCAGCATTATCAATGCTGGAGATGGTGCTCATGAACATCCAACTCAAGCACTTTTAGATTGTTTTTCGATTCGTGAAAAATTGGGAGAAATCAGAGGGAAAAAAGTGGTAATTATAGGCGATATACTTCATTCTAGGGTTGCTTTATCAAACATTTTTGCACTCAAAAAATTGGGTGCTGAAGTTATGGTTTGTGGGCCACTCACTTTGATTCCGAAGCATATTGATTCATTGGGCATCAGTGTTGAAACCAACTTGAAAAAAGCCCTTCAATGGGCAGATGTTGCTAATGTACTACGTGTCCAATTCGAGCGAATGAAAGCGAGTTTCTTTCCGTCCAATCGTGAGTATGCCATGCAATATGGCATAACAAAGGAAGTGTTAGGAAAGGTAGATAAAGAGCTTTTGATCATGCATCCAGGTCCCATCAATCGAGGGGTTGAAATTTCCTCAGACGTAGCTGATTCTGAAAACGCAATTATTCTTGATCAAGTTCAAAACGGGGTTGCTGTTCGAATGGCAATTTTGTATCTATTGGCGAGTAAAATTGAGCAATGATTATTGATATTCAAGACAAAATAGTAACGATTACCTATGAGCAGTCAGATACAATTGGACGCTCTTTTCGTGATGAAATCAAACGAAATTACAAGAATTTTTCTTCTAAGAATATAATCTTGGATTTAAGTCCAATGAAGAATATATTGTCAAAGCACATCAAGGATTTTGTTGATTTGGCGATTTATCACAAAGAATTCAACAATATGTCTTTTGTTGTTGTTACTGGTATTCTCGGGCTAAAGCTCCTGCCTAATGGAATAAATGTTGTTCCAACAATAAATGAAGCCTTTGATACAATTGAAATTGAAGACATTGAACGTGATTTAGGATACTGATGAAACTCACAATACTCGGTTGTCATTCTGCCACTCCTCATGCCAATAAAGCACCTACAGCACAACTGCTAGCAACAAAAAAGCACCTGTTTTTGATTGATTGTGGAGAGGGAACTCAAGTGCTCTTACGAAAAGAAAAAGTCAAGTTTGCTCACATAAAACATATATTTATTTCGCATCTTCACGGGGATCATTTTTATGGACTTCCAGGTTTAATTTCAACTTTTCGTCTTTTGGGTCGCGATGTACCCCTGCATATTTATGGACCAAAAGGCATCAAAGAAGCAATTACTTTACTGCTTACACTGGCAAACTCATGGACAAATTACCCCCTTCACTTTCACGAGTTAACACAGAAATCATCTGTTTGTTTATTAGCAGAAGATGAAATAGAGGTGCATACCATTCCACTTAAGCATCGTGTATATACCAATGGTTTTTTATTTCGAGAAACCCCAAAAGATCGAAAAATCAACGCTGAGGCTGTCAAACAACATCAAATTGATAAGAGTCAAATGAGAAACCTGAAAGAAGGAAAAGATGTAATTGATGCGCAGGGTAATACCATTGCAAACCAAGAGCTTACGCACGATCCACGATCCCCAAAATCATACGCTTTTTGTAGTGATACTGCCTATCATCCAGAGATGATTGATCAAATCCAACAAGTTGATGTATTATACCATGAGGCAACTTTTTTGAACGATCATCAAGAGTTGGCGCAGAAAACTTTTCATTCAACAGCGCAGCAAGCTGCTCAAATTGCAAAAGATGCTCATGTCAAACAACTGATTCTAGGACACTACTCATCTAGATACAAAGATTTGACGCAATTCCAATCTGAAGCAGCTGAGATTTTCCCTCATGTCGATCTTTCATATGATGGATATTCTTTAGAGTTTTAATGATTTTGTACTTTCACAGTTAAATTTGCACTGATGGACCTATCCGATTTTAGAAAACAGTACACCAAAGGGCAGTTGCTTGAGTCTGAAGTCCCAACGAATCCGATCATCCTTTTCAGGGATTGGTTTGATGAGGTTCAAAGTAAAGGGAAAGAACAAGAGACTAATGCAATGACCCTCAGTACTCAGCAGCAAAGCGGTGGTGTAGCATCGCGTGTTGTGCTATTGAAGGTAGTGTCAGATGAGGGTTTTGTTTTTTATACCAACTACAACAGCTCTAAGGGGCAATCAATCGAACATCACAATCAGGTGTGTCTCTCTTTTTTTTGGCAGAGCATGGAGCGTCAGGTCATCATTCAGGGAACAGCGACAAAATTACCACCAGAGTTATCTGACCAATACTTTCAATCTCGTCCAAGGGGTAGCCAATTGGGAGCTCATGTATCGAATCAGAGTGAGGTGATTGAAAGCCGATTTACTTTAGAAAGGAGGTTGAAATCCTTGAAGTATCAGTATAAAAACCAACCCATTCCTAGGCCAACAAACTGGGGAGGATATGTCGTATCTCCTCATTCGATTGAATTTTGGCAAGGACGCACAAACCGACTTCATGATCGCTTGTTGTATAAACAAAAATCATCTGCTTGGGTCATAAAACGCCTGTCACCATGAAAACATGGGTCATGGTTCGACATGCAAAATCCTCATGGGCCCTAGATTTGCCAGATCGTGAACGTCCAATATCTGATCGTGGGGTTCGAGATGCGATATTGGTGAGTAGAGAACTAAATAATTATAATCTAAATATCGAACAGGTTTTTAGCAGTCCAGCCAAACGCGCTTTCGACACCTCTTTGTTGATGGTTGCAGAAATGGGACTTTCCACTAAAGAAATTCAAATCGAAGAAGAACTCTATGATTTTCATGGTGCGCAAGTACTTGATTTTGTTCGTAAATTGACTGATGAGCTCAACACTGTGATGTCATTTGGACACAACTATGCTTGTGCATTTATCGTACAAAAGTTTGGCAATTTTTCAAAATCCAATATCCCCACTGCGACTGCTGTTATTTTTCATTTTGACGTATCTTCGTGGTCAAATGTAGGACAGTGTGACTGCACTATTATTCGTCCAAAATCATTGCTTTAGATGTCAAAAAATCATTTTGTTAATAGAGAAATCAGTTGGTTGGACTTCAATGCACGTGTGTTGCAAGAAGCTCAGGATGAGAACGTTCCACTGATTGAGCGACTTCGATTTATTGGTATTTTTTCGAACAACTTGGATGAATTTTACAAAGTTCGCTATGCCACAGTGAAAAGGATTGCTAGGTTAGAAGAAACTAAAAATAAGGTGTTTGGCGATCTACCTGCTGAGGTGTTATTGAAAGAAATTACTAGCAAAACCATCGCGCTTCAAAAACAAAGTTTGGTGACGCTCAACTCCTTGCACGCTGCCCTTGAACAAGAAAACATCTTCATCCTCAAAGAGGATCAAATCAATGAAGAACAACAGCGTTTTATCAACACCTATTTTTCACAAGAGGTGGGACCATCACTGGTTACATTGATGCTGAACAACATCCAATCGATCTCTAGAATTAAAGACAGTAATGCCTTTTTAGCCATTCGCATGGCGCTAGATGCTAAAAAGCACCCATTTCTTGACCCTATACAATTTGCATTGATTGAAATCCCTTCATCGCTCAAGCGTTTTGTTGTTTTACCCTCTATAAATGGCAAAACCCAGCTGATGTTACTCGATGACCTTATTCGCACACAGTTGTCTACAATTTTTGATGTTTTTCAGCACAATAGTATCGAGGCACATATGGTTAAATTTAGTCGTGATTCCGAACTTGATTTTGATGATGATTTGTCGAAAAGTTATATTGAGAAAGTAGCCGAAAGTGTTAAAGATCGTTCACATGGAGAAGCAGTTCGTTTTGTCTATGACCAAGAAATAGCAGATGACACTCTCTCTCTTTTGACCGATCGTCTCGATATCGATAATCGTGACAGTGTCATACCAGGTGGGCGATATCAAAATCGAAGAGACTATATCAAGTTTCCTGATTTGGGTAGACCTGACTTAAAATATCAAACACAAGAACCACTGCTTATTGTAGATTTTGATTTGCACAAGAGTTTGTTTTCACAAATTGCACTCAAAGACCGATTGATGTTCACCCCTTATCATTCGTTTTCTTATCTCGTCAAATTTCTTCGTGAGGCAGCCATTGATCCAAATGTTAAGAGTATATCAATAACAATTTACCGCCTTTCAAAACAATCCAATGTTGCAAGTGCACTAATTCAAGCAGCTCGAAATGGCAAACGTGTAACTGTTCAAATTGAGTTACAAGCGCGTTTTGATGAAGAGGCCAATATCAGTTATGCAGAGGAAATGAAGAAGGAGGGCATAAAACTTATTTTTGGCGTTCCTGGGCTAAAGGTCCACTCCAAAATCTGTGTTGTTCATCGCATTGAAGGTGACAATCTCAAGCGCTATGGTTTTATCAGTACTGGGAATTTTAATGAGGATACTGCCAAAATTTATACAGATTATACACTGTTTACTTCTCACCAGCCAATTTTAAAGGAAGTGGATAAAGTCTTTCGATTTTTGGAAGCCAGTTATCGAATCAACAAATACAAGCATCTTGTGGTATCACCACACTCAACTTCTTCTTTTTTTACATCGATGATTGAACAAGAAATGGCTCATGTGAAACAGGGTAAAAAAGGACTCATTAAACTGAAAATGAACAGCTTGACAAACTATAATATCATTGAAAAGTTGTATGATGCAAGTCGGGCAGGGGTACAGATTCAACTCATTGTTAGGGGTGTTTGCTGTCTAATACCAGGTGTTAAGGGTATGAGTGAAAACATAGAAACCATCAGTATTGTCGATAAGTTTTTGGAGCACACACGCTTGATGGTTTTCGAAAACGATGGCGACCCTTTTGTATATATTTCCTCTGCTGATTGGATGACACGCAACCTAGACAATCGTGTTGAGGTGTCTTGTCCAATTTATGATGCTGATATCAAGCAAGACCTGTTGGACTCCTTCTCGATCACTTGGAATGATAATGTAAAAGCACGCTTGTTGAATAGTAGGGTACCAAATATGTATAAAAAATCAAGTGCCCAGCAATCACGAACGCAAATCGATTTGTATAACCATTACAAAAACAAGCTCTCTTGAAGGTTAAAAAGTACGCTGCGATAGATGTTGGGTCCAATGCCATTCGGTTGTTAATCATGAACATTATTCAACGTAAAAATGAAGAACCTTTATTTACAAAAAGCGCAATTGTTCGTGCGCCCATCCGCTTGGGTTCAGATTCGTTTGTGCTAGGTGAGATTTCAACTAAAAAGAAAAAACGAATGATAGATTCCATCAAGGCATTTAAGCTATTGATGAAAGTTCATAAGGTTGATCGTTATTTGGCCTATGCAACTTCGGCCTTACGAGAGGCCAACAATGGGATGAATATCACAGCTGAAATCCAAAAAATGACTGGGGTTAAGATTGAAATTATTGATGGGCATCGAGAGGCAGAAGTCATTGCCTCAACTGACTTGTATAAGGTTGTTAGACCAGATCAAAACTACTTGTTTATTGATGTTGGTGGTGGGAGTACTGAGTTAACAGTTTACAGTCATGGAAAGATTATTGTTTCAAAATCCTTTAAAATCGGGACAGTGAGATTGTTAAAGAAAATGATGGACAAAAAAGTTTGGAAATCTTATAAAAGTTGGATCATCAAAAATACTTCTGATTATGATGAGATGTCAGTTCTTGGCTCTGGGGGTACGATCAATTCCTTGTTCAAGCTGTCGGGCAATAGTTTTGGTGAGCCATTATCATTTGATTTTATCAAGGAGAAGCACAAGACCTTTCAATCGATGAGGCCCAAACAGATGATGGTTGACTTTAGGTTTAACGCTGATCGTGCAGACGTAATCGAACAAGCAACAAAGATATACCTCGAGGGGATGAAGTATTCCAACTCTTCTGTGATTCACGTGCCCAAAGTCGGACTTGCCGATGGGATGGTAAAGTTGTTGTATAAAGAGAAAGGATAGTTTTTTTGTTATAAGATTATTCAACAAAATTTTTTATCTCAGCTTTATCCCAAAAATCACTTACGAAAATCAAAGATCTATTTCGCTTTTGCAAATTGATATAAAAAAGTTTTGACAAAGGAATCAAATGAATGTTTACATTTGAATGTTAAATGCCATAACTCTTTAGGGCTACCAAATCTCTTAGTGAGTTTTTGTGTTACCCATGTATCGTTTCTTTTTTGCCAAAGCTTTTAATCAGTATCCCTTCAAAGGTTACTAGGGCTTTCCATTTTTTATCGGTTTTTTCTCTTCCGCCGTAGGTTCGAGCAAACTGTAAAAACATGGTGTAGTGATTCGCCTCGCTAATCATCAGCTTTTTGTAAAAACGAGCCAACTGTTTGTCTTCCAACTTCTCTGAAAGTAATCGAAAACGCTCACAGCTACGCGCCTCAATTAATGCCGCATAAAGCAACTTATGCACCAAATGATCCACTCTACTACCACCCTTTGGAAAAAACTGCATCAATTGATTCACATATTCATCCTTACGCTCTCGTCCCAATGTATAACCTCGCTCAATCAAAAGATCATGTACCATTTTAAAATGACTCATTTCTTCATTAACCATATCTATCATGGCTTTTACCAGTTCGGTTTTTTCTGGAAAGCCAATGATAAAAGAAATAGCTGTACTTGCTGCTTTTTGTTCGCAATAGGCATGATCAACCAAAATTTCCTCAATGTTTTTTTCAATAATATCCACCCAGCGAGGGTCGGTTGAGAGCTGTAGTCCTAGCACGATGTTTAATTTAGATCCAAATCAAATTCCTTTCGAATATCATCAACTACGGGGTTGATTTTAACCATTTGTTCGTATTTGTCCTTTGGCGTATAGATATAGTTTTTTTGCTCTTCTTCATTCACTTTAATCACAATTGTTAGCAAATCATTTTTTAGTTGATCCCACAAGGCTTCTAACACCTTTCCTTTTTCGCTCTCAAGCTCAACTTTGTTGGTTTTGTTTGGGAAATTGAGATGAATTTCTGTTATATTTTTTAATCTTGGAGTGTCAAGGTTCAAAAGTGCAGCCAGGTTATACTCACCCTCAGATTCCAGTTTCGAAGACAATTGTTTCCATGCAGCTTCCAAACGCTCTTGCCCAACTTCCTGATCTCTTTTGCTTTTCTCATTCGAAGGTTGATTGGCCTTTATGCTTTTCTGAATGGCGATACTGGACAGAGATAAGC
>CAJXBR010000009.1 GCA_913051755.1 uncultured Flavobacteriaceae bacterium | reverse complement strand
TCCACATTTATTATTGCTCTTGTCATTTTTTCACTAGATGCTTTACTTCCTGTGTTGGGTACAAAAAAACTAGGTGGTACACTAATGGGTACCATTGGTTCGGGCATTGGTCTTTTAATCGGATTTTTCTTTGGGCCAATCGGACTAGTGTTTGGTCCTTTTATAGGAGCTTTAGCTGGTGAGCTAGCGCAAAGTTCAGACTTCAAAAAAGCTGTTCGTGCTGCCTTTGGTTCCTTTATGGGATTTTTAGCAGGGACAATGATGAAGTTTACCCTTGCAGTCGTTTATTTAGTTCTGTTTGTCAATATTTTTTGGAAGCACAAAGAATTGTTTTTTTAAAAATGTGGAAAAACAATATAAACAAGTCTGTATCGTATATACACTTCGAATATGCTTCAAAAAAATATGGAAAACCTATTTTTTGCCATGAAAAGAAATTTAAAAAAACAAAACCCAAAAAAAGTGAGAGTGTGTAAGAAATACTTGTTTGTGTAGTACAACACCCTAAAAATAATCAAATCTGTTATCCTCAACTTCATAATTATCGCGAATAACCTCGTCTATCAATGGTCTAAGGCGATTTAAAACGTTTTCTTTTAATGAACTCGAGTATCCATCATAAGAGCGCAAGGGTGTTGATTCTTCAAATAAATCAACTTCTAACACAAATATTCCTTGTCTCCCTTGTATCAACGCAGAAGTCTGATTCATTTCAATTGAAAAGCCTGACCCAACTACAAATGGCTCTGTCCCTGCACCAGCAATTGACCCTGCTGCTGCATTGATCGCTGAGGAGGTTAAAATACTTTGTCCATAATCCTCTGCAATCGTTGCAAGTGATACATCATTGCCATATTTTGAACTGAGAAGATCATACTTTTTGTCTTGCAACAATTTAGCTTGTACCGCATTTCTTGCATCTTCTACACTTGAAGTTCCAGCAGATGATTTTTCTATCAACTCAGCAACAACATAACCACCCGCAAGTAGGCCAAATCGTTTGATATCCCTCACATTTGTTTCATCATCAAAAGACCATTTTACAATGCTGCGCTGAGCACCAAGACCTGGGATGCTCTCATCCATAAGCTTTAAATTGGATCCATTACGCAAATCGTATCCTAATGACTCCGATTCAGTTGAAAAACCGTTTTTCTTACTCTCTATTTCAAATTCTGTAGCTAATCGAAAAATTTCATTACTAGTAGATTCAGATGGTATAATTTTTTTTACAACAGATGCAATCAACACTACATCCTCTTTTTCTTGTACCTCTATTACATGATAACCAAAATCTGTTTTAACGACGCCAATCGAACCAGTTGGCTTTGAAAATACATAATCATTAAACGCTTCAACCATGTCGCCACGCCTAAAAAATCCAAGATCACCACCTCTATTTTTCGATGGCCCATCAGAGTAAGTTCTAGCCAACTCAGCAAAGTCAGAACCATTGGCACGCACCAAACGAAGTATGCGATAAGCCTCTCTTCTTGCTTCGCTTTTTGTTCTAGTCACATCGCTAGATGCACTCTGTGATCCCTCGTAAGAAATCAATATATGACGTGCTTTCACAGAGCCTCCTCTATCAAAATCCATCATACGAGAGAGTTTAAACTGATTTCCATCTTTATATGGTCCAAAAACCTCTCCTTCTGTAAGGTCGAAAAGTGTATTTGCGTAGGTGCCTAGTTGGGCTCTGGTTTTATAGGTCTCGTCGTACGGAGTTTCCGAATATTCAGCGATAAACTCCTTTAGATTATCTGTACGGGAAAATGATGGTAAGGTTTCTTCAGACTCACTAACTTCATTAAATATTACTTGAGGTTCGAGCAATTTTTTAAGTTCATTTTCTATTTCCAAATTGTCTTCAACAGAAGCCGTTTCATCAAAAACCACATACTGAATCGATCGGCTTTCTTCCACTTCAAATTCTTCTGCGTTCATAGAAATATATTTTTTGATATCACGATCTGAAATAGTCACCAGACTATCTGGAATAGAACTGTATGGCACTTTAACGTAAGATATGCTAATCTTATCATTTTCAAGTTTATGTTCTGTTTTTCCGTCAAATGCAGTATGATAAATACCAGCTTGAATCATAGTGTTGTACAACTGTCTGCTAATGCTGCTTCGTATTGATTCTTCTTGTAGCTGCCATTGACTGTATACCGCAGGATTATTTCTTTTGCTGTCATTGATGAAATCAGTAAAAGCAACGACATCAAATTCCCCCAAAGCATTTTGAAAACGGCTGTCTTGTCTAAATCCAGGAGAATTGGCAATAAAATTTTCAACATGGCTTCGACCCACTTCAAGACCAAGTTCCTCTTCCAATTGGCTGAACGAATATTCAGTTACAATTTGGTTCCAAACAGTATTGACAGCCTGCACATTACTCATCCCTGTGTTTCGTTCAACAGCATCCACGCGCCTGCTAAACTGTTCAATGGTTATTTCCTCATCTCCAACGATAGCGACTGGTCCTTGGCTAATGGCCCCAGCGCCGTCAAAAACGCCTGAAATAACAAACGCAAATAGTGCCATTCCAATAACCAGAATTAATACGATTGATTTTTCTCGAATTTTACCTAAAATTGCCATGAGTTATTTTTTTGATAGATGGCGAAAATACAACTTCTTTGGATGAAAAAAAAGATGTTTACAAGCTCTTATTTGGCAAGGATTTTAATGAGTTCGATTTTACTTGATGTTACATTTTGGATTTCAAATTCGTATTCTCCAACTTCTACGATTTCGCCTTTTTTAGGGATACTTTGTGTGTGATGAACGATGTAACCCCCTAAAGTTTCATATTGATCGTCTTCGATCAAGTCAAGCTTGTATTTGTCATTGAGATAATCTACCTCGATCCTTGCTGAAAACAGATAATCACCCGATTCCAGCTTTATCTCGATTAAATCGATCTGATCATATTCATCTTCTATTTCTCCGAACAACTCCTCAACGATGTCTTCTAGGGTTATCATTCCAGCTGTGCCGCCATATTCGTCAAGCACTATGGCAATGCTTTTTCGCTTTTTGGTAAGAGAATTTAAAATATCCTTAATCAACATCGATTCTGGAACAAATTCGACAGGATGTGTAATCGAACGAATATTTTTTGGCTTTTTAAACAAGTCAAACGCATGAACATATCCAACCACATTGTCTAAGTTTTCCTTATAGACCAAAATTTTTGAAAACCCAGTGCTTGAAAAAAGACTGATAAGTTCCTTGTTGGACACATAGCGATCGACAGCAGTTACTTCAGCTCGAGGAACCATAATTTCTCTTGCTTTTCGGTCGTTGAATGTCAATGCATTGTGGAAAATTTGCACCTCACTGTCGAGCTCTTCATCATCTGTTGATTCGACCTGTTCACTTACATATTCTTCGAGATCTACTCTGGAAAAAGCTGTAGGGATATGATCCTCACTCGTTTTAAAAAAGCGTTTTAGAATGACATTGGAAAACCACAAAAATGCATCTGTCAAAGGACTCAATATATGATAAAAGAAGACTGTTGGGATTGCAAAAAATTGCAGCAAGGCATTGGCATAAATCTGAAACACAACTTTGGGCAAAAATTCTGCAGTAATCAAAATTACCACTGCAGAAATAACAGTTTGTATAAAAACGGTCGAAAGTTTTAAATCATCAACCCCCACCATATCAGGGTAGATTTTGGAGATGATGAAGTCTCCCATAAACAATCCATAAATGACCAACGCGATATTGTTTCCAACCAAAGTGGTTGCAATGAATTTTGAAGGGTTTTTGGTGATGTTTGCCAAGGCAGAGGACACTAGCCCAGGTTGTTTGATTTGCAATGCCAGGCGCACTCTATTTGAGGATACAAAAGCAATTTCCATCCCCGAAAAAAAAGCAGATAGCATCAAGCAACCAAAAATGACAAACAGCTCAGAGGTCATTTCTGATTTTGATTTCTACTTTCAAATTTTTTACGATACTTACGTCGGAAGAAAAACATTCCAAAAGCAGCAGCTCCCAATATACAGGAGATATAAAAACGCTGATTCATACTTTGAATGTTTACAATGGCCTCGATGATAAATACGAAACCAAAAAACAAATACATTTTTTCTGAAAATCTGTGAAACTTATTCATTTAATCTATGTTTTCATCTTTCACTAGAATATTACCACTTATCATTCCTGTCATCAGTTTTTGAAATGAGCGATTGGCATCCAATCGAACTGCTTTGATGTCATATGAACTGTTGGTAAAAGTAAAATTTTTTTCTGTGAACAACCACTCTTTGCCCGCATCCCAGTACAATTGACTTGTGTTCAACTTTGTACCTGTTGTGTCAGAAATTACAACATTGCCTCTCAGGTCAATGATTTCTGTTTTGGGATAATAGATCCCATAATCCGATCGAATAAAAGTGATTTCACCTCGATCTCCATACAAAGTGGCATCTAACCCCTCAGGGAACTCCGAATAAGGAAATTTTTGATTTGTAAAATCAATATTTACAGGGGCAATGAGCTCTGCTTCTTTGCGAGCAGAGTCAGAGTAAATCAAGTGGAGATCTTCTGTAATACCAACTGGTATCTCATCAAATTTATTCATCTGTTGCACAGCTGAAAACTGATCAGTGCAACTTGCAAACATCACTGCAACCAAAAGAATAAGATACCTCCCGGTAGTCATGTGCTTATAAGTTGGGAACAGTAACAGATGACCGAATCCAACAGTCAAACGTGATTACCTCACCAGCCTTTCCTTGTGTAAAGATATCGGTTTTGGAGGGTGCTCGTCCACTATAACTCGCTTCAAGCCTTTGGGATGTTTTCTTTAAGGATGGATCAACAGATGCTGCTCGACGTGCCGTTTGAGATGCCAACCAATAAACTGCTTGTTTTTCAAACTGATTGTTCCCGCAATCATTGGCACTATCAGCATACAAACCTGCTATCAAAATATATGCTTTACCCATCGACGGTTTGTTCGACAAGGCTTGGTTTGCATATTTTCTAGCTTGGCTTTTCAAACCTCTTTTCTTGAGTTTTGAAGCGATTTTGTACATTACTTCTGCTTTTCTGTAAGTATCTGTCTCTAATTTGAGGGACTCTTCATAGAAGGTGATTGCTTCAGTTGTGTTTCCAGCTTTGTCCTTTAAGATTCCCAAATAATAGGCAGAATCTGCAGAGGGGCTTAGGCTGTGAAGAGCTTCGACAAGCTCAACAAACAATGGGTCGTCTGAACACTCTTTGGCATCCATACGACTTGCTGCACGCTTGAGCCATTTCTCATCCGATTTGTTTTCATCAAAGTTTGATCGATACAATGGAATCAGGTTTTCACATGACGCTTCTTGTGAAATCATGGCATCTAGATTGTTGGCATAAGTTGAATTGGCGCGTGAATTGATCTCAGCAACGCGTTTACTTCGTTTATCTCTCGAGGTCAAGCTTTCGCCAGCATCTTCCTTTTTTATGATTCGATCAAGTGTTTTGGAGAGTTTTTGATTTTCAATATTAAATTTTTCAGATACATCCTCATACTTTGAAAACAAAACATCCATGGTCACATTGTCTTCTCCGTTTTTATACATGGCGTATAAAGTCTTAAAGTAATTGTAGAGTGCTTTTGGATTGTTAAAACTCTCAACATCAGATAAGTACGCCTGGTCAAAAATTGCATATATCTCTGCTAGCGGAGCTGTTTCATGCTCAAACATAGACTGTGCTTTGGCAGCCAAAATTTTCCCTTTTTGCGATTTTCCTGTTCTGTCTGTAGGGAAATATGTTAGCCAATCGTCGTAGAGTGACGCCAACATTGTTTTGAACTCTGCGTTATCCTCAGTGTTTTTGATTTTGTGGTTGAGGATGCGTTCTCCATAAATATATGTCGCCTCGTTCAACTCTGGGCAATGGGTTTTTACTTCGAGCCAAGGTGTATAGGCTGAATCGTAATTTTTGACTTTTGCAAACTCGGCAAAAATGCTGAGGTTGGCTGGACAATCTGCTGGGGATTGTGCAGATAGTGTTCCAAATGAATAAGTGAGTAATATGATTAAAGTAAATTTTTTCATTTTAATTATATTTACGTTTGATAAACCAACGATCATTAAGCGAAAACCCAATGCGTGTGTTGAAATAATTTTCTTGAATAAGGGTTTCGCCATCAGCACCTAATTTTCCAAATTCGATTCCGATGTTCAAATTTGAAAAACCAGCAACTGGGAGTCCAACCCCAAAAGTTATGCCAGTATTAACGATTGCTTTGTCATTTAAAATCATTCCTGTTTTGGATGATACAAAACCAGCGCGAAAAACAATGCGTTTCCAATAAGACGAAAAAGAGTCATATTCAGGGATAAAATACCCCCCGAGTGATAATTTTGTAGCAGGTTCATATCGAACAGATCCTGTCGAGTAAAATGCATTATCGATAGACTCTTCTGATGAGGACCATTGCCCTCCAATAAACCATTTTTTAGGCTCGCCAATTCCTCCCCCAAATGTTTGTTTGGATGGTAATCTACTGATCGTTTCATCGAGGCCATCGTTGGAGAGGTTTACATCTTGTGAGTCACGTGATTCGCCAAGTGATGTAAATGTTGATATCGTTCGAGAATTGAAAGATTCTAGGTCTGCACTAGGTTGATATGCATAGTGCAATTGCATCTGAAGACGATTTGAAAGATCAATCTTATAATATGATGAAAAATTCAACTCAACTCCTCTTATTTCTGATTCACTGGCCAATTGTGAGAGCAAATCAATGCCTTCGTCTTGACGGGTATGAAATCGTGAGATTGACCCAAAATTATAATGTACCGCCAGTCCGATTCCTGCATTTTTTATCGGAGAGAAGCCCAATGAAAAGAAAACTTGGTTGATTCCTCCACTTCCTTCATAATTCGAATTAGTGTTCACGCCATCAACTTGATCATCAACACTTAATCGGTAACCAACTGCCGTTTTGGGAATTAAACCAAATCCAAATCCAAAGTATTTGGTTGGAATGGCTACTGACATATAATCAATCCCAGCAGTGACATTATTCGTAGAATTGTCTTCAGAACTAAATTTTCGAGTTGAATGATTTGCCCCTACTGCGTAATTGACAAGTTTTAGATCTGCCAACGATGCAGGCGACGAAATGTTAAAGTGAATACTATCGACATATGCGACCAAACCACCCATAGATCTTTGGTCTATGGTTCCTTCAAACAATGGCTCTCCCAAACCATAAAAAGAGTAAGGGGATAATGTACCCTTTTGAGCAGACACAAGAGGTGTAATGAAAAGGAATGTGATGATAAAATAGCGAGTCATTTATGACTTATTCGTTTCGAGCAAAAGATTTAAACCAAATGCTAAAAAATTTGCGTTCGCTAAGATGCTATTTTTTACTCGTTTAGACAAGAAACCAGCGTCTCCACCTGTTAAAATTGTCATAAAATTTGGTGTATGAGTCTCAAATCTCTTAATAAATGCCTCTATTTCAGCTGTCACACCAGACATAACCCCATGATGTATGGCTTCATTGGTATTTGTAGGTGGAAATGCAGCGGGCTGCTGTATCTCTAAATTTGGCAATTGATGCGTGTTTTTGTGCATGGCTTGATATCTCATGGCTAGACCAGGACTGATGATACCTCCAAGATGATTTGCACTAACAGTGATTAAATCATAGGTGATACAAGTCCCTGCATCGATAATCAGGGCATTTGTTTTGGGAAACAAGTATGTTGCAGCTGCTAATCCTACTACTCGGTCAATCCCCAAATTCGTAAAAGGCTCATATGCAGATGTAAATGGGAGATGAAGATGATGATGCGCCTCTAAACATTGGGTGTTGGCGTAGAGTTCATCTAATGCTGACTGTTGATTTCCAACCTGTGAAACAATGGCATGTGAGACTTTTTTTGCCGATATAATCGATTTCCATTCGATGGGTTCATTGGCTCTAAACTTCTTTGTAGATTTCAACTCCAAACCATCAAAAAAACCGAGATTGGTGTTTGTGTTTCCTATATCTATTGTGAGATTCAAATCAATACTTTGTAAGTGCTAATGTACTTCAATTTTCAATAGTCCCTTGTCAATTCTATAAAGGGTTTTATATTTGCAATTGCCAAAGTGCACGGTACCTTAGCTCAGTTGGTAGAGCAAAGGACTGAAAATCCTTGTGTCCCTGGTTCGATTCCTGGAGGTACCACAAACTCCGAGTTTGAAAGCTCGGAGTTTTTTTTATAGCATATTCAAATAATCTATTTCTTGTCGCGATAGGTGACGCCAGGTGCCTCTTGGAAGATCTTTTTTGGTTAAATCTGCAAAAACAACACGATCTAGCGCTATGACTTCATATCGCATATGTTCAAATATACGTCTCACGATCCTATTGCGCCCCGAGTGAATTTCCAATCCAATTTCTCTTTTACTCATACCTTTGACATAGCTGATCTCATCCACTTGAATAGGGCCATCGTCGAGTATAAGTCCCCGCCGAATCTGTGCCAAATCATGTGGTTTTAAACTTTTTGAAAGCACCACGTGATAAAGCTTTTTCACCGCCGAAGAAGGGTGTGTGAGTTTTTTTGCCAAATCACCATCGTTGGTAAATAGGAGTAAGCCCGTCGTAGGCCGATCTAAACGCCCAACTGGCACAACTCTCGATGGGGTTGATTTTGCAATCAAATCCATTACAGTTTTTCGACCTTTTTCATCCCTTGTTGTAGTGATAAATCCTTTTGGTTTGTTCAATAGTACATAGGCCTTTTTCTCTGGGGTTATGCGTTTGTCATCAAAATGAACAACATCACCTTCCTTGACCTGATAACCAAGCGCTGTGATGACTTTATTGTTGACCTTAACCACACCCAAGCTGATATGCATATCAGCCTCTCTACGAGAGCAAATGCCAGCGTGAGCAATATATTTATTGAGTCGAGTTGTGTTCGAGGAAGTTGATTTCTTTGCAGTTGGTTTTTTTCTTATCATAATTTGGCAAAGGTATGATAACTATATTGGGATTTTCAACAATGGTAAGCAGATGATCCCAAGTAAGATAAGTGCTTTTATGCCAAACAACAACAATATTAATTGCTTGGGTTTTGAGGATGCCCACAACAATACAGTGAAGAAAACAAGAAAACCTAAGCTAGCCAGAAAATAATAGACCATACTTTGCAAGGAAAAAAAGAAAAATAGCAAGAAAAAAACACCAAAACAAAAAACAACCAAAAAGGAAATGAGTCTTTTGGCACTGTTTTCACCATAAACAGTGGGTATGGTTTTATAGTTGTTTGATAAATCTCCTTTGATATTGCAGAGGTCTTTGATCAATTCTTTGATAGAGATGAGTAACAGTAAATAGGTAGCGAGAGTAAATATTTCTACTGAAAAGTTCTTGAAATAGACAGTTATGGCAAAAAATGGAAGTACTGTTAGCAGTGCAGAACAAATATTTCCAATGAACAAATATCTCTTCAAAAAAGCAGAGTAAAATGCCATACAAGCGATATATGTGCAAAAGAACACGGCAGACCTTTTTGAAACACTGCTCGCCGCCAACACAGCAGTCCCATTCAAAAAAATATACCCAATCAGTTTTGATCGAATAGATATGTTTGTTTCCAACAGTGTTTTTTGTGGCCGATTAATCAAATCTTTTTCCTTATCAAAAAATGCATTTATGATATACCCAGCTGCAACAGAGAGCTGGGTTGCACAAACAATCAACCAAAGATTGATGTCTAAAATTGTTTCTCTAGGAGTGGTGGCAGATGAAAAAATAAAAGCAGCAGAGAGGAGTTGAGCAATGACCAAAACCATAAGATTTTGACCTCTCACCAATGATAGTAAGCTTATTGATTTGAGAATTATGCCTTTTCTAGTGGGCATAGCAAAAAAATTAGAAGGTATATACCACTTCTAAACGATGATCTTTCAATAGATCTCGCACCTTAGAAATATCTTCTGTGAAGCCAAGAATGTATCCACCACCACCCGATCCACATAGTTTGAGATAATAAGCATTGGTATCAATACCTGTTTTCCATAAATCGTGAAACTGCTTTGGGATCATGGGTTTAAAATGGGTTAGAACAGTATTGGAAAGCCTCTTCAAATCACCAAATAGAGATTTGATATCTCCATTTAAAAAGTGTTCAACGCAGTTATCAGAGTATGAGATAAACTTTTCTTTTACCATTTTACGAAATGAAGCAGACTCCATATTTTGCATAAAAATATTAATCATGGGAGCAGTTTCTCCCATCATTCCACTGTCGAGTAAAAAAACAGCACCTTTTCCAACTCGCGACTGCGATGGAATTCCTGTAGCCTCTAAAACATCTTTGGAATGAATGAGAATTGGCAAACTCAAAAAGCTGTTAAGTGGGTCTAAACCTGAAGACTGCCCATGAAAAAAAGATTCCATCAGTCCAAAAATTTGTTTGAGTTTCAATAGCTTATCTCGTGTAAGGTTTTCCAAAATTGTGATTTTGTTGTTAGCATAGCGATCATATATCGCTGCAACCAATGCACCACTGCTACCAATACCATAGCCTTGTGGAATACTACTATCAAAGTATAATCCTTTGCTCAAATCCAGACGAAATTGCTCGGAGTTGAAAGAAACCAATTTGCTATCTAAGCTTTCAAGGTAATCAGAAAATTCTCTTAACTTCATGTTAGAAGCTATTCCCAAATCAGTTTTTGTATTGGAAATTTTAAGGGCTCCTTTATAAAAGTTGTAAGGTATGGATAGGCCTTTGGCATCTTTGATGATTCCGTATTCTCCAAAGAGTAAAATTTTGGCGTAAAACAATGGCCCTTTCATGTTATAAAACTACACTTTTTTTAGTCCCATTCCAACCCGATCGTGAATCAATTCTTTGTTTTGACAAAACTGGCCTAACTCAGATTCAATAAATTCAACGATGTGTTTTGATTGATCTTCAGGATAAAGCAAATGAACATTGGCCCCAGCATCAAGTGTAAAAGTGAGGTTAAAATCAGTTTTGTTTCGAAAATTTCGCACACTTTGAATTATTTCTAATGTATTGGGGTGCATCAAAATATATGATGGAGAAGATGTCAACATCATGGCATGTAAGCTCAATGCTTCTTGCTCTACAATATTGGTAAAGCCACTCATGTCTCCGTTCTGTAAAACACCTAGCATTGCTTGGTAGTTTTTTTGTGCTTGCGAAAAACGACTTTCAGCAAAGGGATGATTATGCATAAGATTATGCCCCACTGTGCTGCTCACCTCTTTCTTGCCCTTGTCCACCAAAAGTATGGTGTCTCTGAAGGAGTTAAACACCTCAGCCCCTTTGGTCCATCGAACTCCAAATAAATTGCTGCTTTTAGTAGTGTCGGCGTGTTCTCCCCAAAGTACAACTGGTCCTTCTACACTACGCGCAGCACTTCCTGACCCCAACCGAGCAAGAAAGGAGCATTTTTTCGTTTGATGATCATTTGTCATTGAAGGGTAAAGTTGATTTTCAAAATCCATGATCGCAGCAGCTAGCGCAGCCATAGCAGATGCAGAAGATGCAATTCCACTACTGTGGGGAAAAGAATTTAATGTAACGATTTCAAGGCTATACTGCTTAAGATAAGAAGCATATGGCAGTATCCTATCTATAAAGGTTTTGATTTTGGCCTCAAATGAAGGCGCAGGTTTTCCATCATATTGAATTGTAAATACTACATCATCTTGTGCAACACGTTGTTTTTCAAATCGAACAGTGGTTGTTGTGCAACATTGATCTAGCGTAAAACTAACAGACGGATTGCAAGGGATTTGTAGCTCTTTTTTCCCCCAAAACTTCACCAAAGCGATGTTGCTTGGTGCTGTCCAAGTGGTTTTGAAGTAGGAAATTTCCATTTCGCCGCCTTTAGGAACAAATTCTGTATGAATCATCATAGTTGAAACAAAGATAGCACCCATATTTCATTATGGCATATATATTTTCATCGATTTATAAAGGATAGTATAAGGATTCCTACAAATTACCTAGTGGCATTCGATTAGGTGTATTGATTGGGCTCTTTTTTCGCGCTGGAGTTGGACTTGTCATGTATGGAACAGAACTCCGAACCAGTGCATCAGGAAAATTTGTTGATGGCATTTTTTGAGTGGTTAATTATGCTATTAATAGAATCGTGACAAGCATCGTGTACAAACGATATCTATCAAAAAAGAATGTATAAAAAAACCCCGATTACTCGGGGTTTTTTTATATCAAAACGTATTCTTTAAACAGACTTTACAAAAGGAAGTCCTGTTCTTTCATTTTCAACAACTTTCTTACCAGCTGGTAAATCACAAGCATTGCTGCGTTGATCTTTTGCGAAGTAATAAATTGTTTGGTTTCTACCACCTTTGAGAGTTACATCTTTGGTGTGTAAGTAATACGTTTTTCCTTTACTATTTTCGAATGAATAAGCCATGATTATTAATTTGTATCTAAAATACGTAAAATTTCTCAAATTACTCCTTTTGTTAACAAATTATAGAAATAAAACCCCATTTTTTATAGGGTTGTTATTTTTTAAATGATTGACAACAGATCAACCAAAATCTTTAAAATGATTGAAAAAAATTTATATATCTATATGATTATCAGTATCTTATGATTATTTTTAAACCTAAAATTAAATCTTAAATTACATCTAAAAAGAGTCTTTATTTTTTTCAGAAAAAGTCGAAAAAAATGTATCTCCACTCTGTTTATTTCTAGGTTTTGGGCTAAAATTTTATTTTTTAAATCTATGTAAACTGATTTCAGGAGGAATAGGAGTCCCTTTTTCAATGTAATCATAGAGCAATCTAGCGCAAAAAGGGGCTTGTAATACCCCACGAGAACCCATACCATTACAGATGGCGAGTTGTGAAAATTGTGGATGAACTCCTATGACAGGTCTTCTATCTTGTATGGTGCTGCGAAAGCCTGCAAATTGACTCACAATTTGATAAGGAACTTGAATCATTTTATCCAACTGTTTTTGTAGCGTTATTTGTGCTTTCTGCGTTGGCCCTTCGTTTTGATCTTTCCAGTTGTAGGTCGAACCTACTCGATATCTATGATTTCCAAGAGGTATCATAAATACCCCTCCTTTAATGATACTTTTTTCTTGCAAATTTTTACTCTCAATAATCATCAATTCTCCTTTTGTTTGATGCATTGGAACTTGTGAGAACCAAGGATTTTGTGTCAGTCCTCCAATACCTTGGGTGAAAACTATATGCTTGGCTTTGATCTCTCTATACCAAACACATTTGTCATCAATTCGTAAGTCATTTGCTTCAAAAGTTACTTGCATCAATTTTTCCTTGCTCTTCATAAGGGTTGTGAACTCATCAACAAGCAATGCGGTATCGACCCAGCCTGTGTTAGTCACCTCGCCAAAACCAAGTACTGCGCGAATGCCTGGGTTTTTATTTTGCTGTATTTTTGGTTTCATATAAGGTCTGCAATCGTCTTGTACATTTGCTTGGTGCCAGTCATTGATATCCGCCTTTTGATGCATGATTTTCAAAATCGAGGCATGATGAATAAGGCGAATACCCAGCTCTATTTCTAATGCCTTGTAGGTAGGCATCGAACTTGACATAAGTTGATGACCCATCCATGCAGGTTTGGCGCGCTTAAGGGCAATGGGATTGAATAAGCCCGATCCAACTCGACTAGCAGATTTTTTTCCATCGTCAATTACAACAAATGAATGCTGGTGCTTTTGGAGTTGATGGCAAAAGGAAATTCCTGATAACCCAAGTCCAACAACAATATAGTCGATCAATTTAGAAAATTAGATGCGTAACAAGGAAAGAGAGATGATTGTTGGCAACTAGTTGCTCCACATATCATGCTCAAAGTTTCGAATGATTTCTTTGAGGCGTTGTGATTCAGTGATTCGCAGATAAGGGTCATCATTGATATAAGGGGTATTCAATAAATCACGATCATTCATCACATTATCAATTCGGTACAAATATGTATGAAACTTTCGCGAAAGAAGGAGTTGATCAAAAGTAATTCGCTTGGAGTTGTTTCTGTCGCTAAAGACATAGTGCTTGTGTAACACCTCACGTATATCTTTAAACCAAAGCCAGAAAAGGGCAACAGGTTTAAGAGCGTTACCATCAGACTCGGCAGCGATTTGAGCAGCGCCAAGGTCAAAAGCGGTATACCCAACAGGTTGAATACCAATCAATCGATAGCGAAGCTCTCCATATTTTTTGTCGAAATACCATACTCCTTTCAGGTTATACCCAACAATATTTTCGGATGGTAAATATTCAACATCATTTTCATCCACAACGCCATCGAGGTTGTAGTCTGTTTGGTCGTCTGGGAATTTTGTATTTACCAAGTAAAATTGATCCCCGATAACATCGGCAGGTTTCGGCTCTCTTATGTTGTAAGTAAATTTAACATTGAAGTTTCTAAAGTTAGGATCATATATCGTAATTGAGTCTTGACTTTCGTATAAATACTCCCTAAGAATTCGCCAAAGAGATTTACGATCTTCGGAGAACTGAGAATCCTGCGTTGGAAAAAACAGCGGATAATTAAACTGCTCAAAGCCATCAATATATTCATACACAACTTTGCTCCAAAGTATGTCTTTATCGTCGACATAAGGGTAAACTAATGGTTCATTGTAGTCCAGTTCTTTTTGCTTTTCAGTCTTTTTACCAACTTCGTCAGGGGATGAAGCATTCAATAAGTTAAACTGCCCATAGGAAGCAGTTACAAGCAAGCAAGCAAGAATGTAAATGAACTTATGCATGGCGTTATCTGAGTTTAATGTTGAAATCTTTAACCTTTACATTTTCTACATAGCGCCTCTTACCTCCAGAATTAAAGTAAGCCCTAGAGATCACATTGTCAAAGAAAGCTCGGGCTCCTTTTGGCTGTGCTTCAATGACTGCAAACAATTCGTTTAATTTATCACCTTTGATTTCCCTTGGAGCTGAATTTCCAATTTGGAATGTAAAGCTAACTACTTCAATCGTAAGCTCATAATCAAAATCATCAGGGATTTTAGCAGTCAATCTCCCTCTTTGCAGTCCCCTTTTACTAATTCCTGTAGAACTTGTAAAGAAATTATTACTGTACATCAAAGAACTTTCCATTTCAGGTAAGTCTTTTACTCTAAATGTTTTTTCTTTTTTTACTCTTGCATTCGAACGGTCTCCTACAGTAACTTTTACACTATTGACATTGCTTTTGGGTATGATCTCAAAAGTGCTGCTTAATCCACGAATAATATCAGCAGAGCCAGATCTTAGTATCATATTACTCTGTTGAATTTCAGGATCAATAACACGAATTTCGTTTGGTAATCCTCGATACAACACATTCATTCGTGGAATCTCAATAAAAAAGTCAGTGCGATTGTTCACCACTAAAGTTTGTTCAACAGGAATTGGTTCAAGATTTCCATCAGCATCAGAGAAAAATAAATCACCAGTGATTTTCTTTTCCCCACCAGAACTGAAGATCAAGTTGAGGTTGATGGCACCATCTTCGATAGTAAAGTCTCTACCCTGTCGCAATTGGCGATTATCGATTTTAATCGAAACGGAATCGGGCTGGAAGTCACTTGCAATTCGGCCAATAAGTATCTTGGCATCATTGATGCGCTCACCAACGAAATAAGTTGATTTTGCATTCAGTAGCGACTTAGATGTGTTGATGTTTACAGCACTACCATCACTTAAAATTTTCGTGTTAAACGCATCCACCATTTGAAGTTCTAATTCACGAACATCAGATTGTAGCTTTGTGAGTTTAGAAAGAGAAGCGATTTTAGGAAAGCCTTTGTAGTTGTAATCAAGATAAGGTTGGATCGTACCTTCTGAGTTCACAACAGAATCCCGAAAAGTAAAACTTCTTCTTAACAGATCTTTACTGATTGAAAAATTGTGTGGTGTTCTTTTGACAGTCAATCGACTTTCTTGCAAGGCAATGGAGTCGATAACCGAACGCATCAAATTTGAGAATGATTTGAATTTGTCAACGAACACAACACCTAAGCTATCGTAGTTGTTTCCTTCAAAAAACATATCATCAAGATCGAGTGACTTGTCCATCGTCTGATAATTTGTAATCATTAGGGTATCTGATTTGTTCGGGCCGTCTTTGATTATAACAGACTTCTTGTATTTATTTTTTCCGTCTTTATCTAGTAGTAGCGTATCTTTAATTGCCTGTATAAATGAATAGTATTCGTTGGTGGCATCTTCAATGATTGGAGCCCATTCTTTCACAAATGAATAACTTGGGTTCTCTGCGTTTTGCTTAAACAAGCCATAAAGCTCTTCACTTTTTTCACTTTTAGATCGAATCGAATTTTCTATATCATCATTCAAAATGCCTAAAGTGGCTAGTACCTCCTTACTAATATTCAAAGCCAACATGGCGATAAACACGAGATACATCATGTTTATCATTTTTTGCCTAGAATCTTGTTTTCCTGCTGCCATTAGTTGTGATTAATTTTATTTAATTACCCATTGCCTTAGAAATCGCAGAGTACTTTTCATTTAGCTGCTTCACAAGAGAGTTCATTTCTTCTAGTTGCACAACAAGCTTATCACTAGCAGAAACGACATCTCTGTGCGCTTCAGGCTGACCATCCAAGCTCTTTTCGATATTATTATAAACATCCTGCACTTGCGAAACAGAAACACTAGCCGAAGCAAGGCGTTTGTTTAGTTCATCTACGTTAACTTGAAAATTTTCGGGAATTCTAATTGTTGCTGCCGCAATTGTAGCAGCTTGTAAACTTCCTGTCAAATTTTGTATTTGGTTTGTGGCAGATACAAAAGCTTCTTTAAGCGCATCTACTTCTTTAGAAACGTCAGAGATTGCAGCCTCTGGACTTACTTCGTCTGAATCGTCCTCAGTTGTGACAGCATAGCCTCTAAGACCTGCAATCATAAAGATCACTGCCTCAGTTATGAGCCCAGCTGTAAGCCATGTGTTTCCACTAAATATAAAGTCCTTATGAGTAATTTTTAAAAGTGCACCAATAATAACGACTGATGCTCCTAGTCCAAAAATTAATTCTAAGTATTTTTCCGGTATAAAAAACTTTTTCTTCATTACTTTAAAATTATCTACTGTTTGATCCTAAATAGTCACGAACTAAACGTAACCCTATATAACTCTTTGCACTGTCGGCGTATTCGTAATCTCTACTTCCAACTTTTAAGAAGTAGGCAACATCTTTCCATGAGCCTCCTCGAACTACTTTTCTTTCATTCCCTGGCATAAACACGTCAGGGTTAAAGGTTGTGTTGAACTCATAACTCTCATTGTAATAAGGCGATGAGGTCCATTCAGCTACATTTCCAGACATATTGTACAGTCCAAAATCATTTGGTTCATAGGAATCTACCTCAGCAGTATAAACGATGTTATCAGCTGAGTAATCACCTCGTTTGGGTTTAAAGTTTGCAAGAAAATCCCCACGGTTGTCGACCAAATATGGCCCCCCCCAAGGGTAAATTGCAGATTGCTTACCACCACGAGCAGCATATTCCCATTCCCCTTCAGTTGGTAGTCGAAACTGACCTACTGTTGTTTTATTTTTTTCTCCTCTTAAATAATCATTCCTGTATTTTGTTCTCCAATTCGCAAATGCTTTTGCCTGCTTCCAACTGATGCCCACTACTGGATAATCAGCATAAGCGGGATGCCAAAAATATTCGTTGAACATAGGTTCATTGTAACTGTACTTAAAGTCTCTGATCCAAACTGTTGTATCAGGATAGATGCGAACAGCGTCGTGAACGAGGTAATCAGAACGTTTGATATTATCAACTAAGCTTGGATTTTTCATGTCATTGACCAAACTATCAGTCTTTAGTTCTGAATAGCGATAAACCAATATTTTAGTGTCAAAAGATCGAACGCCATTATACCATTCTTGTTCAGGAAGGTATACCTCATCTTCCATCACTTCAGCGTAGTGGATGTCAGGATAATCTTTTCTTTCCCAAAAAATATCAGTATTTCTATTTAAAGGGAGGTAGTTGTGATATTCGCTATTAGACTTATTTCTATCCCTTAGCCACAAAACTATGGGGTTTTCAGCTCTATATCGAAGAAGTAATTGATATCCATTGAGTCCACTAAATTCTTCGCCAGCGTCGCCATCAGATTCAGCAATCCCAACATAGTCAGCTACTGCAGGAAAATATGTAAGTATTTCTCCTTTTTCAGCAGTGTAGAAATCTTCTGGGCTGCTAAAGTTTTCGTTTTCATCTGATAGGTCATCTAGGTTGGGCATTTTAATTTCAGCTACACCATCCGAGTTTTCATCGACCACAGATTCAGCTAAATCATTAAATTCTGACCAGGTCTGCTCAATATCTTTAAAATCCTTAGTGTTGTCTTGCGTAACCCCCAAGGCTACATAAACTGCTTTTTCTGCGAGTTTGGTTCTCACGATTGAGTCTTTCACCCATCCGATAAACTGCATATACTCTCGATTGGTTATTTCGGTTTCGTCCATGTAGAAGGTTCGGACAGTCACGGTTCGAGTAATATCGTTTTGCGCATCAATGATATCTTCGTCGGAAGAGCCCATAATAAAAGACCCACCGGGGACTTCAACCATCCCATGTGGGTTTACCTTTATAAATTTTTTTGTCTTAACTCCAATTAACTCGCCCTGATCGCGTTTTCCACAACTCAAGACTAAAATTAATAAAGCAAGTAATGCGGTTATGCTTCTCATTACGTGTGCGAAATTAAGATATTTATTAACAATATTGTTGACAAAAATATACATTTTAAATTATACTTCTACGAATTGCCTTCCACCAACGATCAGGAACTGCTCCTTTTTCTGCTGTGTAAAAATCATTTTCAGCGCATGAAATCAGCCTAATTTCCTGATTAAAATCTTGATCTGCTTGTACTTCCAACCACCAGCGTTTACTAACCGAACTTTGATAAAAAACCAACTCTTGATTATCACACGGGACTACATATTTTACACAATTTTCTTTTGTTGAAAAAGGATATTCATTCACTCTAAAATGCATACCCTCTAAAATATACCACATTGTTTGAGCTGTCAAATTCGCAGCAGCACTGGTTTCAGGAATATTGTGTATCCCCACAAATCGAACCCTATCGCTGATACCAACATAACGCCCCAATGCACAAAATTGTTGTGCTGTAAATCCATTAACTTGTGTCAATCCACCTTGTAGCTCGTTGGATTTCACTGATGTCATGTCCATTGAAACAATATCAGAGTCACGCATCAGGGGTTCTACAACCCTGAGGTCAGGTGTCAATGCGCCTAGACGAAAGGACTCAAAATACAAACGTTCCATGAGGTCAATTTCATCTTGAGCTACCATATAACTCTGATACCCTAGATTACAGAAATTCGACATATAATTGGGTCGGTTTGCAATGAGCTTTGACATATAGGAATCAGGCGATATGAGATTACCATCGCCACCAAAGTCAAATTTATAATCTATTGATGTTAAATTATAATAAACTTCCAGTTCGTTAAACACACTACAAAGGCCAAGGGTATTTTCCTGACTGCCACCAAAAGCAATCAGCAGAATGTTGCGCTGATACATTTCTTTGGCAACATCGTGCAGCACCTTCATTGAGTCACTTTCCTTATTTCCAATTGGAACATCTCCAAGGTCGATGATGTTATTACTCCAGTTTCCAACATATAGGCTGTAGAGGGCTTTGCGAATGCCCGTTAGGTTTTGTTTGCGCTGATGAGGCTGACCAATGGATCTTGTTTCTTGAACCCCTACAATCGCAATTCTGCTGTTTTTGAAGCTCGGAATCCCTCCTATTTTAGTATGAATTTTAATTTTATTCCCCAATGACTGTGTCTCTGAAGTCGTTCGAAGTGATAACACTTCTTCAGCTACAGGAATAAGAAAATCAATCGCCATTTGTTATTTTTTTTTCTTTTTTGCAAGCTTCTTCTTGCTCAACATCTCTTTGGCTTGGTCAAGAGTCATATTGGATGCATCTATTGTTTTGTTGAGCTCAACCTTCATTTTTCCTTTGATGAGGTTATGCCTCCCCCACCTTGCTTTTTCGATTCGAATGCCTTCATCTTCCCAAACACGAATAATTCGCTCTGCTTCTTTTTTCTTCTTTGCATCTATAAGTTCTTTGATATCTTTTTCTGAAAGATCGTCAAAATCATATTGCTTTGACACATTGATAAACCACCCATTCCACTTTATAAAGGGTCCAAATCGGCCCTTCCCTTTGGTGACACCTTGACCTTCATAGGTTGCAATTGGTGCATCGTCTTTTCGTTTTTGTTCAATGCAAGCGATGGCTTGTTCCAATGTTACTGTGAGTGGGTCTGTGCCCTTTGGCAGTGAAACAAATACATTGTTGTGAAGCACATATGGCCCATAGCGACCATTATTGGCTTGCACAGGTAATCCCTGATATTCGCCAATCGTTGCAGGCAGTTTAAACAAGTTTAAAGCTTCTTCAAAAGTAATTTTAGCTAAACTAAGTGAATCTGGAATTGAAGCAAACAATGGCTTTTCTTCATCATCAACAGTCCCCAGCTGTGCCATTGGGCCAAATTTTCCAAGGCGAACACTCAATTGACGACCAGTTTTTGGATCTGTTCCCAAAATTCGCTGCCCTGTTTCACGTGTAGCATTTTTCTTAACATCTTCTACAACTGGATGAAAATTCGAGTAAAATTGCTTCATAATTGACTCCCATTCAGAATTTCCTGTTGCAACTCGATCAAAATCCTGTTCGATGCTTGCCGTAAATCCATAATCAACTATGTCCTTGAAGTTGTTGATCAAAAAATCATTGACCAAAAAACCAATATCTGTCGGAACAAGTTTCCCTTTTTGGGAGCCTGTTTTTTCAGATTTGTTTTCGGTTGTCAGTTTATTATACTTGAGTAACAGCTGTTTGTATGTTCGCTGATCTCCTTCGTGTGTGCCTTTGGCAACATATTTACGATTGAGAACAGTTGATATGGTGGGTGCATAGGTTGATGGTCTTCCAATGCCAAGCTCCTCCAATTTTTTGACCAGCGATGCCTCTGAATAACGATATGGAGGTCGACTGAAGCGTTGTGTAGCAACGATTTGTTGTGAATGGACAAGCTCACCCTTTTTCATTGCTGGTAGCAACGATTGATCTTCATCTGATGGATCATCAACACCTTCTAAATATAATTTTAAAAATCCATCAAAAACAACCACTTCTCCACGTGCAACAAATGCATGAGAATGCTTGTCTGTAATGATTTTGGCTACTGTTCTTTCAAGTTTTGCCAAACTCATCTGCGAAGCCAAGGTGCGCTTCCAAATCAGATCGTAGAGTCGCTTTTGATCATATTCTACATTCGCTTCCATTCGAGTCAAGTCAGTTGGACGAATGGCTTCATGCGCTTCTTGAGCTCCTTTCTTTTTGGTGACATATAGATGGGTTCGTACATATTGTTTCCCAAAGTTGCTTTCAATCACTGAAGCAGCCTGTCCCAAGGCTTGTTTTGAAAGATTTACGCTGTCTGTTCGCATATATGTAATCAAACCTGCTTCATACAATCGTTGTGCATTTTGCATGGTTCTACTTACAGAAAACCCAAGCTTTCTCGACGCTTCTTGTTGCAAAGTTGAAGTCGTAAAAGGCGCTGCTGGAGACTTTGTAGCTGGCTTTTTTTCTATAGAATCGATATGAAATTGAACTTCTATATTTTGATTTAAAAAACTCAACGCCTTTTGCTCACTTGAAAAAGTTTTAGACAGTTCGGCTGAAAATGAACTGCCCTTTACTGTAGTGAAATTTGCCTGAACTTTAAATATTTCTTTAGGTACAAAATTTTCGATTTCACGCTCTCGCTCAACAACCAGACGAAGTGTTACCGATTGCACACGCCCAGCAGATAAACCACCTTGTACTTTACGCCAAAGGATTGGAGATAGCTCATACCCCACAAGTCGATCCAATACCCTTCGCGCTTGTTGCGCATCGACTAAGTTTTGATCGATTTGTCGGGGGTGTTCAATAGCATGTTGTATCGCAGTTTTTGTGATTTCATTAAAAACAATTCGTTTTGTGTTTTCTTTTTGCAACTCCAATACATTCGACAAATGCCAAGCAATCGCCTCTCCTTCTCGATCCTCATCACTTGCAAGCCATACAGTGTTTGATTTTTTCGCAAGGGTTTTTAACTCTGATACAAGTTTTTTCTTATCACTTGACACTGTGTACTTTGGCAAAAAATTTCGCTTAACATCAACTCCTAGTTCTTTGTCAGGAAGGTCTGAAATATGACCATAACTGGATACAACTTTGAAGTCAGCTCCGAGGTATTTTTCAATTGTTTTTGCTTTGGCTGGAGACTCTACAATAACTAGGTTTTTTGCCATATGTCTGAGTGAAAATGGAAACAAAAGTAGTAGAATTATTTTTGAACATGCAAAATTTTTCTCTTAAAAAGATCATTTTTTAGTAGCATTTTGCCATGATTCATTCATCAAAATAGTATAATTTTACATAGTGATTGCAAGACTTTTTCCGATTTACAACGACCTACTGAACTATAAAAAATCAGCTTTGTTTAGCGATCTGGTTTCAGGGCTCTCCATTGCAATCATCGTTATTCCACAAGGTCTTGCCTATGCAATGATTGCAGGACTTCCTCCTATATACGGGCTCTACGCTGCTCTGATTCCCCAGTTTATTCATGGCTTGATGGGTACATCTCATCACCCAGCTGTTGGACCAGTTGCACTTGACTCCCTTGTCGTTGCCATTGCCCTTGGCACTCTTTCCGTTACCAAGGTAGATGATGTTATAACTGCTGCAATTTTTTTAGCAGCAATGGTTGGAGTTTTACAAATTCTGATGGGATTGTTGCGCATGGGTGTATTGGCAAACTACCTCTCGCGACCTGTCATCAGTGGTTTCACTTCTGCTGCTGCAATCATCATTGGTTTGAGTCAGATAGAAAACCTACTCGGAATTCAAATTGAATCCGCGAATCAAATCCAAAAAATGCTTGGTTCTTTGGTACAGAGCCTCAACGAAACAAGTTTAGTTACAATGGCTGTGGGCATATCCGCCATGATTCTGATTTTGATATCTAAAAAATGCTTGCCCAAATTTCCATCCGCTTTACTTGTCACTGTCTTTGGTATTCTTCTGATTTGGAGCACACGCTGGGATTTGCAAGGAGTTGCGATCGTAGGACATATCCCCTCAGGACTTCCCATCGTGGGTCTAACAGTCGTTTCTGCAGATTCAATGAGAGAAATGTTCCCATTTGCATTGGCGCTAGCCATCATTGGCTATGTGGAAATCATTTCAATCACAAAAGAATTGGAAGAAAAAGAAGAAAAAAATACCCTTGTTCCAAACAAAGAACTCATGGCTTTGGGAACTGCCAATCTAGTGGGGTCGTTTTTTCAATCTTATGCTGTTTCTGCCAGTTTTTCTCGATCAGCAGTCAAATTTCAATATGGTGCAAAAACAGGAATGGCTGCTATTTTTAGTGCTTTTATTGTTGGCCTAACGCTGTTGTTATTTACCAAACTTTTTTACTATTTGCCCATTGCTGTATTAGCAGGAATCATCATGGTAGCTGTGATACGCTTAGTAAATATTCATTATGCAATTGTTTTATACAACACCCGTAGAGATGAGTTTTTTCTTTTACTTATCACTTGTTTTCTAACCTTGTTTGTTGGAATCACAGAGGGAATATTGGTTGGCGTACTACTTTCGTTACTGTTAATGGTCATACGCACATCAAAGCCCCACTATGCTGTTTTGGCAAGGGTTTCTGGAACCAATTATTACAAAAATGTTTCAAGGTTTGAGTCAAACATCGAAGTCGATGATGACTTGCTTATCATGAGGTTTGATGCGCAATTGTTTTTTGGTAATCGAGAATATTTTAGAGAAGTGATCACAAAAGAGGCAAATGATAAACCTCAATTGAAGGGATTTATTTTGGTCGCTAGAGGCATCACCTATATCGATAGTAGTGGTCTGAGCACCCTTCGAATGATGATCAAATGGTTTCAAGAAAAAAATATCCGATTTATGGTTGCTGGTGCCATCGGACCTGCTCGTGATGTGTTGCAACGAAGCTCTCTCACAGAACTCATTCAAGAAAAAAATATGTTTGCAAAAACAGCTGATGCAGTAGACTCTTTTAAAGGAAAAGTAACACCCTCGGAGGTACAGAAAAAAATTGCAAGGCAAACAAATGATTAAACTCGGGCGCAGGGCGTACACCTGTTTTAATGCTGTTGTTTTTTACTACCCTAGGCACTTTTGTATATAGTAAACTCAAAAAACGACTGCCTCACTAAGTAGTTGACGAAGCCCTTTTTAAATAATCACTGACAAAATGTCGGTATTTTTGTATTTTTGCTTGCATTTAATTTTAAATCACTCAATTGCACGCTAAAACTACACATACAAAAGATCCGAATCTATTTAATGGAGATGTGCTTAAGGTCCAAAGCCCAAAAGCAAATGGAAAAAAAATGTACATAGAGAATTATGGGTGTCAAATGAATTTTTCTGACAGTGAAATCGTTGCTTCTATCTTAGCAGATGCTGGGTACTCAACAACGAATGATCTCAATCATGCCGATTTGATCCTAGTCAACACCTGTTCGATTCGAGAAAAAGCAGAACAAACAGTTCGAAATCGATTGGTGCAATTCAACAGTGTCAAAAAAAGCAATCCAAACCTAAAGGTTGGGGTGTTAGGATGTATGGCTGAGCGTTTGAAATCAAAATTTTTAGAGGAAGAAAAAATTGTTGACCTCGTTGTTGGACCTGATGCATATAAAGATCTTCCGAATTTAGTTAAAGAAGTTGAAGAGGGTCGAGATGCTGTCAATGTAATCCTATCCAAAGAAGAAACATATGGTGATATTCGACCAGTTCGTTTGCAATCCAATGGCGTAACTGCCTTTGTATCCATTACACGTGGTTGTGACAATATGTGTACCTTTTGTGTGGTTCCCTTCACTCGTGGTAGAGAGCGCAGTCGTGACCCTAAAAGCATCCTAAAAGAAATCAATGATCTTGCAGAAAAGGGATACAAAGAAGTCACTTTACTGGGGCAAAATGTTGACAGTTACTTGTGGTATGGTGGTGGACCCAAAAAAGATTTTCGTAAGGCATCTGATTTGCAAAAGAAAACAGCAATCACCTTTGACAAGCTACTCGATATGGTTGCAAATGAGCAACCGAAAATGCGATTTCGATTCTCAACATCCAACCCCCAAGACATGACTTTAGATGTGTTGTATGTGATGCAAAAGCACAAAAACATTTGCAACTACATCCATTTGCCTGTCCAGTCAGGAAGCGATCGTGTATTGGAAGCAATGAATCGACAGCATACGAGATCTGAGTATATTGAACTTATTGATCACATTCGAACGATTTTGCCTGACTGTGGTATATCGCAAGATATAATTAGTGGCTTTCCTAACGAATCAGAGGAAGATCATCAAGACACACTTAGTTTGATGGACTATGTGAAATATGATTTTGGGTTTATGTTTATGTATTCCGAACGCCCAGGAACCCCTGCTGCCAAAAAACTTGTAGACAACATACCCAAAAATGTAAAAAAACGTCGTTTACAAGAAGTTGTCGGAAAACAACAGCAACACGGTTTGTATCGAACACAACTGTTTGTTGGCAAAACAGTTGAGGTTCTCATTGAAAAAAAATCCAAAAAATCAAGTGAGCATTGGAGTGGTCGAAATCAACAAAACACTGTGGTTATTTTTCCAAAAGAAAACTTTGTTGTTGGTGATTTTGTCAATGTGAAAATCGAAAGTTGTACGTCTGCAACTCTAATTGGTAAAGCTGTTTAAGTATGGACAAAATTCAATCCATAAAACAACGTTTTGAAATCATTGGAAATGACACCCAACTCAACAGGGCAATTGGTAAGGCAATTCGTGTTTCGTCTACCGATATATCTGTTTTGGTTACTGGTGAAAGTGGGGTTGGTAAAGAAAGTATTCCAAGAATTATTCATCAGCTTTCCCTTCGAAAACATGGGAAGTTTATAGCAGTCAACTGTGGTGCGATCCCTGAAGGCACCATCGACTCCGAGCTTTTTGGACACGAAAAAGGAGCCTTTACAGGAGCCACCTCATCAAGAAGTGGATATTTTGAAGAAGCCGATGGTGGAACTATTTTTCTTGATGAAGTTGGCGAACTACCACTTACCACCCAAGTCAGGTTGTTAAGGGTATTGGAAAATGGTGAGTTTTTAAAGGTTGGCTCTTCAGCAGTACAAAAAACCAATGTGCGAATTGTAGCAGCCACCAATCTCGATATGCCCAAAGCCATTCGGCAAGGTAAATTTAGAGAAGATTTATTTTATCGCTTGAGTACGGTTGAAATTGTTCTGCCTCCACTTAGAGAAAGAGATGGTGATATTCACTTACTCTTTCGCAAGTTTGCAGCAGATTTTGCGCAGAAATACAAAATGCCCACTGTGCGACTCGACGAACAAGGACAACAACTTCTAGAAAGACAACAATGGCATGGAAACATTCGTCAACTTCGAAATGTGGCTGAGCAATTGTCTGTGTTGGAACAAGATCGCGCGATAGGGATAGATACATTGAGTTTATACCTGCCTAATAATGATATGCGTTTGCCAGCTGTTGTGTCATCCTCCTCAGATAAAGGAAGTGATTTTAGCTCAGAACGTGAAATTTTATACAAGGTGTTGTTTGACATGAAATCTGATTTGAATGATTTAAAACAACTTACCTTAGAGTTGATGAACTCCTCCAACACAGACCAGGTACGCACCGAGAATGAGGGGTTGATTCAAAAGATATATGGCAATGATCAAGAACAAACGGAACGCTTATTGCCTTCTGCTAACGAACCAAAACCCTATACCCCAAAGACAGAGTACAAATTCGAGTATGCTGAAGAAATCGAGGAAGAAGAAACTTTGAGTTTGATTGAAAAAGAGCTCGAGCTGATCAAAAAAGCACTGGAGCGAAATCATGGAAAGCGAAAGGCTGCAGCCAATGAGCTTGGAATTTCAGAACGCACGTTGTATCGAAAAATAAAACAGTTTGATCTCGATTTATAATGAAAAAGATCTTTTTATTGAGTCTGTTTTTTCTTGTCTTAGGATGCAAATTTTATTCCTTCACTGGAGCCTCTATCCCTGAAAATACTGAGACTGTTCAAGTCAACCTTTTTGTAAATGATGCAGCAAATTCCATTGGCTCAACCTTTGAACCAGGGCTTGATAGAGATTTTACAAATGCCATGCAAGAGGTATTGATCAATCAAACGAATTTAGAACTGACAGGGGCAAATGGAGATTTAATATATGAGGGAGAAATCTCAGAATATCGTGTAACGCCGACAACTGCTACTGCTGAACAAACGGCTGCACAAAACAGACTCACAGTAACGATCAATGTTCGTTATATCAACACTAATAACGAAGAGGATAATTTTGAGAAAAGATTTTCTCACTTTTATGATTTCCCTGATACTGCGCAACTTCAAAGTGTGAAATCAAATGCTCATGATGAGATATTTGAGCGAATAACCCAAGATGTGTTTAACCAATCTCTCGCAAAATGGTAAACCAAGAGCAGACCATTGAACAACTCAGCAATTTGGCTAAAACCAATGCTGAAGAAGCACTCATTTCAATAAAAAAAATGATTCAGAAATATCCCTATTTCATCGCTTTGCGAGTGCTAGAGTTGGAGGTTCTCAAATCCTCAAATGCAAAGGGATATAAAAGTGCTCTTCGTTCTTGTGCGCTTCAAACAACCCAAAGAAATGTTTTGTATCAACACTTAGAGGGTTTGGCTCGAGAAATTGAAAATGTTAAGGAACAAGTGACAATGCCTAGTGAGATTAATATGCGCTCATTTTTGAAATGGCTTGAGGTAGTCGATACGAAAACCGAGGACAAAACCCCTTCAAAATTTGACTGGATTGACAAGTTTGTCAGCAGCAATCCAAAGATTAGTACAGTGAAAAAAAATGGCCCAAAAAAAGACTTATCGAAAGAGAAGCCACTGCCAAAAAATAAAATTATGACTGAAACACTTGCTCATTTGTACTGGAAACAAAAAAAGTATGATGAAGCAAAAAAAGCCTTCAAAATCCTCTCTTTGAAATATCCAGAAAAAAGTAGTTTATTTGCAACCCATATTAAAAAAATAAAATTAGAGGAGTTGAAATAACTTTATTATGAGTACATTTTCCATCTTTATCACTCTTATTATTATTGTATCATTTCTTTTGGTACTGGTCATCATGGTTCAAAATCCTAAAGGAGGTGGGCTTTCGTCATCTTTTGGTGGTGGCGGACAACAAATTGGTGGTGTACAAAACACTACAAACTTTTTGGATCGAAGTACATGGGTGTTGGCTACTTTGCTCTTGGTGCTAATCTTGTTGTCAAACTCAATGATATCACGACCAGGCACTTTAGAAGACTCTAGTTTGTTAAGTGATGAGTCAATTGACAATGCTATCTCTGAAGAGATTCCTGAAGAATTGCCAGAGGTATTGCCCGAAGACATTCCTGAACAATAAGACTGGCGAGAATACTAAAATGTCATAATGTCACAAAATGACAGATTGAATCTATCGATATTAGTTTGGCATGGTTCATGCCTTGAAAGATAAATAAATAACATTATATTATGAGTAATTTAAATATAAAACCTCTTGCTGATCGGG
>CAJXBR010000008.1 GCA_913051755.1 uncultured Flavobacteriaceae bacterium | reverse complement strand
TGTTAATGTTTTTTTCATAAATATTATTCAATTTTAACTAAAATAAATTTAAATTGCTAACAAATTAAAATCATTTTTGTGCGCATTTTTATTTTGTTTTTTCTCTCGTTGAGCGTTGGTTTTGCTCAAAACAATGTTACTGGGTTGGTGGTAAATCAAGATGGTAAGCCCGTTCAAAATGCACTTGTGCAAGCTCCAGAACTCACTTTGCAAACCCAATCCGACGAAAACGGAAGTTTTGTATTGGATATTTCTTCTGCGGCTTTACTCACTGTTTCTGCAGATTCGTATCAAACCTATGTAGCTGAGGTGGCACCTGGAGACATGATCACGATTACTCTACTTTATGAAGCGGTTGATGATCTAGATCAATTTTCTGAATCGATGAGTTTGATTACCCTAAGCGACGACGAGCTGAGTGAAGATGACCAAGCAGCTGACAATATCTCTGGCTTGCTGCAATCTTCTCGCGATGTGTTTTTGCGAACAGCTGCCTATGAATTCAGTTCATCTTTTTTTAGAGTCAGAGGTCTTGACTCCGATTTGGGATCTGTTCGTATGAATGGTGTTCCGATGAATAAGTTTTATAATGGTCGCCCACAATGGAGCAATTGGGGTGGACTCAATGACCTAATGCGTAACCAAGAGTTTAATGCTGGGCTCCAAACATCTGATTATGGATTTGGGGGACTGATTGGTTCAACCAACATTAATACCAAAGCTTCTTCATATCGCAGTGGTGGACGTGTGACCTATTCTTCATCCAACCGATCCTATGCCAATCGTGTTTTGGTAAGCTATGCAAGTGGTCTCAACACCAAAGGATGGGCTTATGCTTTGGCTGTGTCCAATCGCTGGGGAGAGTCGGGCTTTAATGATGGGACTTTCTACGACGCCCAATCCTTTATGTTGTCGGTTGAAAAGGTCCTCGAAAAGCAAAGTTTAAATCTTACGTTGATTGCAACTCCCAATCGCAGAGGAAAGTCGTCACCTAACACCCAAGAAGTATATGACCTGATGGGTACGAAGTACAATGAGTATTGGGGCAATCAAAATGGGGAGCAGCGAAACTCACGAGTCAAAAGACTTGATGAGCCAATCGTAATGCTAAACCATGAAATCCAATTGTCTCCTACATCCACATTACAATCGAGTGTTGCTTACCAATTTGGGGAGTTGGGAAACAGCCGATTTGATTATCCAGGAGGTGCAAATCCAAGCCCAACATATTATCAAAAATTACCGAGTTATTTTCTTGCTGACGCCGATGGACCTGATTATGCTGGTGCCTTCCTTGCACAAGAGCGATTGTTGACTGATGGTCAGATTGATTGGAGTCGTATATACGATGCCAATCTCACTGCAGCCGTTAGTGATTTGCCAGCTGCATATGTATTATATGAAGATCGATCGGATGATACGCAACTCACTCTCAATACTTCTCTCAAATCCTTTTTATCCGATAAAGTGAGTGTTGTTTTTGCCTTGACTCATCAAGATTTGCAATCGGAAAATTTTGCTGAAATTCAAGATATGATGGGAGCCTCTCGCTATCTAAACCGCGATTCTTTTGATGGGTACGCTTACAACTTAGAAGACTCAGACGGCACTGTTGGGGTAGGAGATCGATTTAAGTACAATTATATTTTCGATGTACAGCAGACAGAGGCCTTTTTAAAAACCCAATTTTCGTTAAATCGATTTGACGGATTTGCAGCAGGATCATTTAAAAGCACCTCATACCAACGAGAAGGACTTTATCGCCATGGCGCTTATGCCGACAATTCATTTGGTAAAGGAAAAAAACTCAGCTTTGATGCCTTTAGCGGAAAAGCTGGATTGACATATAAGCTCAGTGGAATTCATTTGTTTGATGTCAATGCAGCATGGATGCAGCGTGCACCACACCTGCGAAACACTTATGCCAACTCTAGAGAAAATCACTATGTCGTAGGTGAATTGGCAGGGCGTGATCTTGCGCTTGAAGAACTCACAGCTTTTGATGTGAGTTATATTTTAAGAGCACCAAAACTGACTGCGCGCCTCACAGCTTATCACACTGCAATTACTAACGCCAGTGAAATCTCATTCTTTTTTGCTGAAGGAATTGGAGGAGACACCTCTTCTTTCGTACAAGAGATTTCACAAAACATCGACAAGGAGTATCAAGGGGTTGAGTTTGGATTTGAAGCCAATGTTCTCCCTGCACTTACGCTCAAAGGAGCTGCTTCGGTTGGGCGTCATCTCTATGCCAATGACCCTAGCGTTTACTTGACTTCCGACGACTTTGGGTATCTAGATTTTGGTACTGCAAAAATGAAAAACTTACGAATTGCCAATGGCCCCCAAGAAGCATATTCGGTTGGATTTGAATACAGAGAGAACTATTGGTGGTTTGGTTTCACAACCAACTTCTTCAATCACACTTATGTCGATGCCAGCCCAATCAATCGTACCCAAAACTTTTTATTGGACAGCGATGGGTTGCCTTTTAATGACTATGACCCAGAGTTGGCAAAAGAACTATTACAGCAAGAGGAGTTTGGCGAATATATGGTTTCCAATATTGTGCTGGGGAAATCCTGGCGGATCAATCGAAACTTTTTGGGCTTTTTCTTGAGCGTCAACAACCTATTTGATGAGGCATTTAAGACTGGTGGATTTGAGCAGTCGAGGAATGCAAATTTCAGAGAACTCCGTCAAGAGTTTTCTTCGCCAAAACGGCAGTTTGGACCTAAGTATTGGTACGGACGTGGAACGAATTATTTTTTGAATGTATATGTACGATTTTAAAGAAAGTATTATGAAGTTTTTTAGCAGATTTACCCATTTGATAATAGCAGCCGCGCTCGTTGTTTCCTGTCAACAGGAAGATATTTTTGACATACCTTATAGTCTTGGAGCAGAGGAAAACCAAATGCTAACCACGCTTTTGTCTGATGTTGAAAGCGGAACAATGTCGATGATTTCGATTACTCAACTGAAAGACCTTCGTGTTTCTGGGGAGGCTGTAGAGATTACGTCCGACTTGGTTATGAAAGGATATGTGACATCTTCCGATTCCACAGGCAATTTTTATAAGGAAATCTACGTGCAAGATGATCCCACATCACCCACAGATGCTATACGTCTGCTGATCAATGTTACAGATTCCTATAATATGTTCAACCTTGGACGCGAAATATATATTAACCTCAAGGGCTTATACATTGGGGAGTATCGTACAGGAGATGGAGTTGTTTCTATTGGCTCGCATGATGTGGGTAATGATCGTTTAACTCAGATATCGGAGGCATTGACAAAAAAGCACGTCCTTCGTTCAAACGACACAGCCGATCTTACACCAGTTATAGTTCAGTTTTCTCAAATCTCCGATCAGCATGTAGGTATGATGGTTGAGATTTCTCAAGTGAATGTTGTTGCTGCTCAGGTAGGACTTCCTTATGTAGATCCGGACGACTCGTTTGATACCCAACGTACATTGGAAGCTTGTGAGGGCTTTGGTAAATCATCCTTTATTTTAGAAACGAGTGCTTATGCAAACTTTAAGCAAAATTTACTACCATCTGGCACAGGTACTGTTCGAGGGATTGTAAGCAAAACCTATGATGGAGACAGCCTTGTTTTGATGTTAAACTCGATAGATGATGTGAATCTAACGGGTGAGGCTTGTTCTCTTTTAAATATTGATGATTTTGAAATAGTACTTGATGAAACATTTGACAATGTAGTTGACAACTCAAATTTTGACTATACAGGTTGGATAAATTATGCCGAAGTTGGTGGAGAATTGTGGACCGAACAATTTTATAGTGGAAATGGATATGTTGAATTTAGTGGATTCAGAACAGGAGATGATGTAAATATTGGATGGCTTGTAACACCTCCCTTTGATTTAAGTGGAGCAACAAATGCATACATTAATTTTAAATTGGCTCAACATCATCTTGATGATGAGGTGAATAACACTCTTGAAGTATTTGTCTCAACTGATTTTGATGGAACCGATGTTTTAGGCGCTAACTGGGATAAAATCAATGTATCCATTCCTGGTGAAGATGTTTCATGGTATGCATTTCAAGATGTTGGATTGGTTGATGTTTCTAGTTACTCTGGGAACTTATATGTTGCTTTTAAGTATGTTGGTTCTGGAAATGATACTTCGCTTGATGGAGGTTATTTTGTAGACGATGTACTCTTTCTAAAACAATAGTTTTTGAGGATTAGTTTTTATACAATTTTAATCGCATTCAGTTTCTATATTTCCCTGCATGCTCAAATTCCTGATGGTTATTATAACTCTGCTGAAAACAAATCCGATCAGTCACTCCAATTGGCTTTGCACAATATTATAGACGATCACACAGATTATCCTTATTCAAGTAATTCCATTGACACTTGGGATATATTAAAAGTTGCAGATGCTGACCCCAACAATGGAAACAATGTTATTTTGATCTATACAAGAGAGTCTGTAAATGGACCCCAAGAATATGATGGTTGGAATCGAGAACATGTTTGGGCAAAGTCAAGAGGGGATTTTGGCACCTCACGTCCGATGGGTACAGACGTTCACAACCTGCGTGCCTGTAACAGCAATGTTAATTCTACACGTTCGAATTATAGTTTTGATGATTGCACAAGTAATAGTTGTGAACAGACCTATGGAAATTCATATAGTAGCTCTGCACTTGTTTTCGAACCCCGTGATGAAGACAAGGGAGATGTTGCGCGTATTATTTTTTATATGGTTGTACGATATGAAGGAGACAGTGGTGAAGAAGATTTAGAAATGACCGAAAGTATTCTTTCTGTCTCAAGTAAATCCCCTCGTCACGGTGTTCGCTCGACACTTTTGGAGTGGCACGAGTTGGACCCAGTTGATGATTTTGAGCGCAACCGAAACGATGTAATCTACAGTTACCAAGACAATCGAAATCCTTTTATTGATCACCCTGAGTTAGTTGATTTTTTGTGGGGAGATCAGCAACAAACGTCTTGGAACAGTTCGCTTTCAAATTCTGCAGAGCGAGTAGATCGAGAATTGTTTGTTCCCAACCCAATCCAAACGAGCTATATCGATATCAATCCAAAACTTAATCCCAACTTTATACAACTTTATGATGTTCAAGGCAAACGAATAAGTCAATCGTATGGTACAGTAAAACGACTCAAAATGCCCACAGTTTCAGGTATTTATTTTCTGCGATTTGTTTTTGATCAAACAGTGGTGAATAAACGAATTGTGGTCAAAGCACTTTAAATACAGGGCTTATAGTTGCTCAAAGTTCCTTTAGTACATGGGTGACAATCCCCCAAATCATAAGCTCGTTTTCTTCTGTGACTTGTATGGGTTTGTAGCGTTTGTTTTCGGCCATCAGCCATATACAGTCCTTTTCGACTTTGAGCCGCTTGACTGTAAAATCACCATCGATTAGGCATACTGCAATTTTCCCATTCTGGGGTTCCAAACTGCGATCAATGACCAGCAAGTCTCCGTCGTCCAGGCCTGCTCCAATCATTGACTGCCCAGCAACGCGTGCGTAAAAAGTAGCAGCTTCGTTTTTGACAGCTACCTTGTCCAAGCTAATACGTGTTTCTTTAAAATCATCGGCTGGTGACGGAAACCCCGCCGATACGCCCTCTCCTGCTAGCCACACCCCTTTTCCCGCAGTATCGGGTGTGAAAAAGTGTAGTCCTCTTTCTTTCTTCAAACCTATTCCTCTTTATGTTCAGCGCACAAGAATCACGTCACGCACATCGGTTGTGTAGCGTGGTGACAAATGTGCTTGCCTCATTTTATAGGTTCTGTTCAAGTCTTGATTTGCAATTTTTATTTTATGTGGGCCAAATCGTTTGTGTAGGTAATCAATGCGTTGCATCAAGGCTTGGTGCTTTGGATTTTCATAAGTAAACAAGGTCATTTGATAGGCATCTTCTGGTACAATACCTGTAACCATTACCCCAGCTTTTTTATATGATATACCAGATTTATAGATCAAATCTAGGCCTTGGAGCGCTGTTTTGCTCAGGGTCAAACTCGAGTTGGTGGCAAAGGGCAAATGAATCATTGTACTGTTGCGATACTGTGGCATGTTGGGCATAAAGGGATTGCTGCGCACAAACACAACCAACGCATGGCACCTGCTATTCTGCTGGCGTATCTTTTCGGCGCATAGACTCGCAAAGGTCGAAACGCGCTCGCGCAGCTCTTGGTAATCATCGATTAGAGACTCAAAACTACGAGTGGTGGCAATGGCCTTTTTGGGAGCTGCAATCATTTCTAGCGGAATTGAAGATTTACCGAGCAAGTCGTCCTTGAGACGAAGTCCCACCACGCTCATTTCTTTTCGCACCCAAGTATCGGAGAGTTGGGTGAAGTCATAAGCAGTATGTACATTGCGCAACACCAATCGTTTATTGTGGCGATGCCCAATGCCCCATACGTCGCCAATGGCAAGCCATTTCAATGCTTTGATGCGCTTTTCTTCAGAATCTATTACATAAACTCCGTTGGTTCGATCTGTAAATTTTTTAGCCACTCGATTTGCGACCTTTGCCAAAGCCTTGCTCGGACCAAGTCCAATACTGACAGGCATCCCCGTCCACTTGCGAACTCGCTTTTGCATTTGTTGTGCGTAGGCTTCTAAATCGTAATGTTCAAACCCTTCAAACTGTAAAAAGGCCTCATCAATACTATACACTTCCACCAGAGGGGTAAACTGTTTGAGCACGTCCATCACACGCCGACTCATATCGCCGTACAATGGATAATTTGACGAAAACACCTTGATGTTGTGCTGGTTGAAAAACGAATGGTAATGATGTGCAGGCGCACCCATGGGCAAGCCCAAGGCCTTGGCTTCATTGCTGCGTGCAATCACACAGCCATCATTGTTGGAGAGGATAGCAATTGGCTTGCCCTCCAACGATGGTTGAAAAATTCGCTCACAAGAAGCGTAAAAGTTGTTACAATCGACAAGTGCAAACACATTCAAAAATACACTTTTTAAACATGATTTCATCTACTTTTTCTTAAGAACTATATGTGCTATCTACTTGAAATAGTGTAGCTTTGTATAACAGACAAACAAACTCTTGCCAAGATGGACAAGTATTCGTTTTTGAATGCTGCGCATACAGCTCATTTTGCAGAAATGTATGACCAGTATTTGATTAACCCAGATAGGGTAGAACCCAGCTGGAGAGCCTTTTTTCAAGGATTTGATTTTGGCATGGAACAACAAGAGGATGTGGAAATCCCTGATGATGTTCTCAAGGAGTTTCGTGTGGTCAAGCTCATCGACGCTTATCGTGGGAGTGGTCACTTATTCACCGAAACAAACCCTGTTCGCAAACGACGCCAGTACAAACCAACGCTTGATATCAAAAACTTTGGACTCGATCAAGACGACTTGACAACTGTCTTTAGCGCAGGAGATATCATCGGAATCGGGGCAGCTACTTTGGCCGATATTATCATTCACCTCAAACGTATTTATTGCGAGTCGATTGGCATGGAGTATATGTATATTCGCCATCCCGAACGCGTCAATTGGATTCAGAAGTGGATTAATAAAAATGGAAATCACCCGAACTTTAACAAAGAACAAAAAACACACATCCTCAAAAAACTAAACGAAGCAGTAACGTTCGAGCAGTTTTTACACACAAAATATGTTGGTCAAAAACGCTTTTCTTTGGAAGGTGGAGAATCACTGATTCCCGCCATAGATGCACTGATCGAAACTGCTGCTTTGGATGGCGTAGAACAATTTGTGTTTGGGATGGCGCATCGTGGTCGACTAAATACCCTGACCAATATTTTTGGAAAATCAGCTGCCGATATTTTTAGTGAGTTTGATGGAAAAGATTATGAAGAAGAGGTCTTTGATGGGGATGTGAAATATCATCTTGGTTGGACTTCCAATCGAATGACAGATTCAGGTCTATGGGTCAATCTCAATATTGCACCAAACCCATCTCACCTAGAGGCAGTTAACGCTGTTGTTGAAGGTATTGCCAGAGCCAAACAAGATCGGACTTATGTCGACCAACCTAAAAAGGTAATGCCCATTCTTATCCATGGTGATGCAGCGATTGCTGCTCAAGGCGTGGTGTATGAAGTTGTGCAAATGGCACAACTTGAAGGCTACAAAACTGGAGGTACAATACATATTGTGGTCAACAACCAAATTGGCTTTACGACCAATTATCTCGACGGGCGATCGAGCACATATTGCACAGATGTTGGCAAAGCAACACTGTCGCCAGTTTTACACGTCAATGCAGATGATGTTGAAGCTGTTGTTCATGCCATTCACTTTGCTGTGGCCTATCGAAATAGATTTAAAAGAGATGTCTTTATCGATTTACTGGGTTATCGAAAGTATGGCCATAACGAAGGTGACGAGCCACGATTTACCCAGCCAAAACTCTACAAGGCCATTGCCAATCACAAAAACCCCAGAGATATTTATGCTGAAAAATTGATTTCGGAACGTGTGATTACTCATCACGAACTCGATCAAATGGAAAAGGAGTACAAGGCCAGAATGGAAGAAAAACTCGAGGTGTCTCGTAAAGAAGAAAACACCATTATCACTCCCTTTATGCAAGATGAGTGGAAGGGATTTCAGCGAGTTAAACTGGATGAAATGCTGGAGCCTGTTGACACATCTTGCGATATAAAAACATTGGAAAAAGTGGGAAGTGCCATCACAAAACTTCCTGAGGATAAATCGTTTATTCGCAAAATTCAACGCTTGACAGGCGAACGACACAAGATGTTTTTTGAAACTAAAATACTGGACTGGGCCATGGGAGAGATGCTCGCTTATGGGTCATTGCTTGCCGAGGGTCATGATGTTCGGGTGTCTGGTCAGGACGTGGAGCGAGGAACTTTTTCTCATCGTCATGCTGTAATCAAAGTAGAGGACTCTGAAGAGGAGTTGATCCTACTCAATTCAATTGTTGAAGACCAAGGTCAGTTTTCGATTTATAACTCACTGTTATCTGAATATGGTGTCATGGGCTTTGATTATGGCTATGCTTTGGCAAGACCCAAGTCATTGACGATTTGGGAGGCTCAGTTTGGGGACTTTAGCAATGGTGCTCAAATCATGATAGACCAATATTTGTCTTCTGCCGAGGACAAATGGAAATTGCAAAATGGCCTGGTGCTTCTACTCCCTCATGGGTATGAAGGACAAGGGGCAGAGCATTCCTCTGCTCGTATGGAGCGCTATCTACAGCTTTGTGCAAAAGACAATATGTATGTTGTTGATGTCACAACACCAGCCAATCTATTTCACGTATTGAGAAGACAAGTCAAACCCCATTTTAGAAAGCCATTAGTGGTGTTTACGCCCAAAAGTTTGTTGCGTCACCCAAAAGTGGTTTCCTCGATTGATGAATTTACATCAGGGGCTTTTCAGCCAGTGATTCGAGAGAATATCATCCCAATTAAAAACACAAAAGCGCTGGTGTTTTGTACTGGTAAATTTTATTATGACTTGATCGATGAACGTGAAAAACAAGGTCGTGATGATGTTGCCATCATACGTTTAGAACAATTGTTTCCCTTGCCAAAAAAAGAAATTGACAACATACTAGCAGACTATACCCATGTTTCCGATGTGGTTTGGGCTCAAGAGGAACCTCGAAATATGGGTGCTTGGAGTCATTTGCTATTACACCTACCAGCAGCCCAGCAGTTTCGTGTGGCTTCCAGACGATTCTATGGCACACCAGCCGCGGGAAGTGCGACAAGATTTAAGAGGCGACACCAACAAGTATTAGACTATGTTTTTGATCGTTCTAAAAATAATATACGTTAACTTTACAAAGACAACAATATAAAAATGATTCTTGAAATGAAAGTCCCCTCGCCAGGGGAATCAATCACAGAAGTTGAAATAGCAGATTGGCTCGTGCAAGACGGCGACTATGTCGATAAAGATCAAGCCATTGCGGAGGTAGATTCTGACAAAGCTACTTTAGAGCTACCTGCAGAAGCCAGTGGAACCATTACCCTTCAAGCTGAGGTGGGCGATGCAATAGCTGTTGGAGCAGTGGTTTGTTTGATCGATACTGAAGCAGAAAAACCTTCAGGTACTGCGACCACCCCCAATGTTGAGAAAAAAGAAACCACTACAGCCCCTAAAGAAGACATTGAAAATTATGCTTCTGGAGCGCCTTCGCCAGCTGCGAAAAAGATCCTTGACGAAAAAGGGATCGATACTATTTTAGTACAAGGCACTGGACGCAATGGGAGGATCACCAAAGAAGATGCAATTCAAGCAGTTCCTTCAATGGGAACATCTACAGGAGATCGACCCCTTAAGCGTAAAAAAATGTCTTTGCTTCGGCGTAAGGTTGCAGAGAGATTGGTTGCTGTTAAAAATGAAACAGCAATGCTTACGACCTTTAACGAGGCCGATATGTCAGTTATTTTTGATTTAAGAAAGAATTACAAAAAAAACTTTCAAGACAAACATGGGGTAGGCTTGGGCTTTATGAGCTTTTTCACCAAATCCGTTGTTAGCGCCTTAAAACAATTTCCAGATGTAAATTCTATGATTGATGGGAACGAACAAATTCTCTTTGACTATTGCGACATCAGTGTGGCAGTGTCTGGCCCAAAGGGATTGATGGTACCTGTGGTACGCAACGCTCAAAACATGAGCTTTAGCGAGATTGAAAACGAAATCAAAACATTGGCGATTCGTGCACGCGAAGGAAAGATTACTGTTGATGAAATGACAGGTGGAACTTTCACCATATCAAATGGGGGTGTATTTGGGTCTATGTTATCCACTCCAATCATCAATCCACCACAGTCGGGTATTTTGGGAATGCACAATATCATACAGCGACCTGTTGCTGTTGATGGCAAAGTAGAGATTCGTCCCATGATGTATCTTGCCTTGTCTTATGACCATCGCATTGTTGATGGCAAAGAGTCGGTCGGTTTTTTGGTGGCTGTCAAAGAAGCTCTTGAAGACCCGATCAATCTACTGATGGATGGAAACGCCAAAAAGTCGTTGGGGATTTAGTCTTATTTCAAATACAACCAGTCATTTTTATAATCTATAATCGCATTGACAGATTGTAGGATATCTGCGCCGATAATTCCATCAACTGTTTTGATATCGTGTTTTTGAAGAGCGTGATTCACAGCTTGCATATCAAACAACACAACCGATCTGCGCTTGGAAGACCACGAACCAATCACCAGTTCATTGTGATGCGCCACTTCAGTATCCAACTCATTGGCACTCGCAGTTGAAGCCTTTTCCTTACTTGGCTTAGCGTTGAGATGGAAATTTGTCGCCAGCTCAGTCGACACACAAGTCGTTGAAGCACCAGTGTCAAGAATAAACCTACCTGAAGTACCATTTATTGTTGCGATCACCACATAATGATTGGTTGGGAGGGTCAACAAATGAACTCTGGTATAGCCCTTCGATCGTAAGAATTGATAAAGTGTGTTCATATGTATGATAAATTGCCCCCAAATCTATTACTTTTGCACAGATGTTTATTGACACACATACACATATTTATGCAGATGCTTTTGATGATGATCGTGACGAGGCGATTAGTCGCGCACAGTCGGTAGGGGTTTCAAAACTAATCCTTCCTGCGATTGACTCTAAAACAACTGCCATGATGCATCAAGTAAAACAGGCTTATCCTGAAACCATTCATCTGATGATGGGCCTTCACCCAACTCACGTAGATCTTAATTTTGAAGAGGAGTTAGCGCATGTGAAAAAACAGCTTGACACTCACTCGTTTGTAGCTGTGGGTGAAATTGGGATGGACTTGTATAGGGACAAAACCTATCAAAGTCAGCAGCAAGAGGCCTTAGCTCGTCAAATCGATTGGGCTCTTGATGCAAACTTGCCCATCGTGATTCACTGTCGTGATGCTTTTGCACCAATCTTTGAAGTGCTTGAGGGTGTCAATGACAGTCGTTTGCTAGGCGTATTTCACTGCTTTACAGGGACCAAAAATGATGCGCTACGTGCACTTGAATTAGGATTTTATCTAGGAATTGGGGGCGTTGTGACATTCAAAAATGGAAAAATTGATACGTTTTTGGCTGATTTGCCTTTAGAAAAAATAGTATTGGAGACCGATTCGCCCTTTTTGGCGCCAACACCACATCGTGGCAAACGAAATGAAAGTGCCTATTTGCCAATTATTGCCAACAAAATAGCGGATTTATTCAAAATAACACCTGCCCAAATGGCTAGAATTACATCTAAAAATGCGAAAGAATTATTTGATTTGGCATAAATTTTTATTTTGATAAATAAGTGGCATATTTGGGTTTCAAATAAAAGATTTTAGAGAGGTGGCCGAGTGGTCGAAGGCGCACGCCTGGAAAGTGTGTATACGCCAAAAGCGTATCGAGGGTTCGAATCCCTTCCTCTCTGCTAGTTTGTTTAACATATTTTTATATCTTTAGCGACCAAACCAAAACTATAATACAATTATTTCTATCATGAAACGGTTATCACTTTTATTATTTTTATGCACTGTAATGTCACAATCAATGTTGTGGGCAAGTACAAACATTTCACAAGACCCTAATGAAGAAGTCGCTGTTGAAGAAGCTGATTCTGTAGCTGTTGACTCCTTAGCTGTAGCTGGCGATGTTGCAATGGAATCCATTCCAGAGGCAGAAACGGAAGAAGCTGCACCTGCTGGATTCACACAAGAACTCAAGAAGCGATTCATTGAGGGTGGACCTGGGTTTATGGGTATCGTATTGCTCTGTTTAATCCTTGGACTTGCAATTGCAATTGAGAGAATTATTTTCCTCAATTTATCAACGACCAACACTGCCAAACTCACTGAATCTGTTGAGGATGCACTAAAAAGCGGTGGAGTAGAAGCGGCAAAAGAAGTTTGCCGAAACACTAGTGGTCCTGTTGCATCAATCTTTTATCAAGGTTTAGATCGTTCATCAGAAGGAATTGAAAATGCTGAAAAAGCAGTTGTTGCTTATGGAGGTGTTCAGATGGGACAGCTTGAGAAAAATGTATCTTGGATCTCATTGTTTATTGCCCTAGCGCCCATGCTTGGGTTTATGGGTACTGTAATTGGTATGATTCAAGCATTTGACAAAATTGAAGCTGCTGGCGATATGCAGCCATCACTCGTTGCAGGGGGTATTAAGGTAGCACTTTTGACGACTGTATTTGGATTGATTGTTGCAATTATTTTACAAATTTTCTACAATTATATTGTAGCAAAAATTGATGGCATTGTTAATGACATGGAAGATGCTTCCATTACATTAATGGATATGTTGGTTGCAAATACAAAGTAATATTTCACCAATAAAAGTATCCTTATGAATACGCAAAAGATTTTTAAATATACTGCCCTTGTGCTTGGTATAATAGGTTTAATCCTTCAAATCGTTATACTCAACCAAGGCGATGATACAATTAAACTAAATGCTTTATCGGGTGACTATGGAATTGTTTCTACCATGGTGACTTTGGCACTAATCGTGTTGGCAATAACAGTATCACTCACCCTGATTTTCTCCATCACCAATTTAGCCTCTGATCCTAAAGAGTTCAAAAAAGCATTGCTTTCTATTGGTGCGTTTGGAGTTGTTGTACTTGTTGCATTTTTGTTTTCCTCAGGAACAGAAACACCATTAAAAGATGGTGATATTCTATCTTCAGCTGGTTCTAGGTGGATTGAGACTGGTCTACGTACATTCTATTTCCTAGTATTTATTGCTGTTGGTGCAATGTTGTACACTGGTATTATTCGATTGAAAAAATAAAGTGTCATGGCAAGAAGAAAAGCACCCGAAGTCAATGCAGGATCAATGGCAGATATTGCCTTTTTACTTCTAATTTTCTTTTTGGTAACAACAACCATTGAAACCGATTCTGGTCTGAATAGGAAATTACCTCCCATGGAAGACGTGGTCGATCCACCCATTATAAAGGAGCGTAATATTTTCACTGTAGTTGTCAATAAGTACAACCAATTGCTTGTGGAAGAAAAGCCACTTGAGCTTGTAAATCTAAGAGATGAAGCAGTCAAATTTCTTGATAATGGCGGAGGTAAAGGGGAAGAAGCATGCGAATATTGTTTAGGAGATCGAGAACCAGATTCGTCTGACAACCCTGAAAAAGCAGTGATTTCCCTAAAAAATGACCGTGAAACGGACTATAAGGTTTACATCGCAGTCCAAAACGAATTGGTTGCAGCATATAATGTACTACGTAACAGAGAGTTCAAACGTATAAACCCTAATTTGGGACTTGATTTTGTTCAGGCGAATAAAATCTATAACGATCCAAGAACGAGCATTACTGAAAAAGAACGACTCAAACCCCTGTTGGTCGAAGTAAAGTTGTTGTTTCCACAAAAACTATCAGAAGCTGAACCGAGTAAAACAAACTAGTAATGTCAAAGTTTAAGAGAAAAAAAGGAGGAGACCTTCCAGCGATATCAACCGCTTCGTTGCCAGATATTGTATTTATGTTATTGTTCTTTTTTATGGTAGCAACTGTCATGCGTGACAACACTTTATTGGTGTCAAATACATTACCAACTGCCGATCAGGTGCAAAAACTAGACAAAAAAGACCGAGTGATGTATATCTACGCAGGAAAACCAAGTGAACGTTATCAAGATAAATTCGGTACCCAGGCTCGTATCCAGCTCAATGATAAATTTGCAACAGTTCAAGACGTTGCGGCTTTTGTATTGGCTGAAAAGGCGTCAAAACGACAGGAATTGCAAAACGTGTTGACCACTGCACTCAAAGTTGATGGGGACACCAAAATGGGACTCATTTCTGATATTAAACAAGAACTGCGTAAAGTCAACGCACTAAAAATCAACTACACGACTCGTCTTGGGGATTATTCTCAAAACTTGAACTAGTCGTATAGACATAACAATCATAAAAGCGCCAGCATAATTGGCGCTTTTTTTATTTTTGGGATATGCAAAAACAGTTATTTTTATTTTTTTTTATGACAAGCTTTAGTCTAGCACAATCACAAGCTGGTTCAGCATACAGAGAGGACCAGATATATGCTGCTATTGGCTATCCGTTGCTTATCAATGCACCTGAAGGGATCGCCCAAAATAAACTATCTCACACCTTCTCTCTTGGATATATTCGTGATATGCCAATCAATAATAATCGAAACATAGCCATTGGACTGGGTTTGGGAATCAATTATAATGTGTTGTTTACCAACTTACAATTCAATAATGATATGACCACTAATGTGGTTTCAAGTGATGTAATTAATCAATGGAACTCCAATGAATTAGAAATTCCATTAGAATTTAGGTGGAGAAACTCAACTCCGACCAATTATCGATTTTGGCGTGTGTATGCAGGGTTGGTTGGACATTATGCACTTTCGGCAAAACAATATACAAATTCAGGTTCTTTGAAGTCCTCTGTTCCTCTTAAAACTCGAAACTTCAGATTGGCATTTAAATTAAATGTTGGAAACAACACATGGAATTTGACTTATTCTTATCCAATTGATTCATTATTCAATTTTGGGAAAAGTGCTGAGGATAAAACACTTAACGAAATAAAAACTGCAAAATTGGGCTTGATTTTTTATATTTTTTAGAAAAAATCGATTGAAATTTAATCAAATCCACAATAAAAAAAATTAAATAGTATCTTTACATGATAAAGTTTTATTAAAACCTAATTAAAAAATGAAAAAATTATTAACACTTATAGCCGTGTTTGCATCGTTTGCGATGTGGGCACAAACCCAGGTTTCGGGTACAGTTACTGACGCTGACGGACAACCGCTTCCAGGTGCAAATATTGTATTGGATGGCACCACAGGTGCTGTTTCTGACTTTGACGGTAATTTTTCTCTGTCAACTGATCAACAACCACCATTTACGCTCACCATTTCTAGTGTAGGATTTGAGTCGACTACTGTAGATGTAACATCGGCTAGTGGATCATTAACAATCCAACTTTCTGAAGGGAGCACACAGCTCGATGAGATTGTAGTTTCTGCTTCTCGTTTTGCACAAAGGATATTTGAATCTCCTGTGACTGTTGAGAAGTTTAATGCTCAGCAAATCGCTGCTACTCCTGCTGCAGATTTCTTTAGTGGTTTAGAAGAAATCCGTGGAATTCAAGTCAATCGTGGAGGCTTGGTATTCAATCAAGTAAACACACGTGGATTTGGAACCCTTTATAATGAAGGTTTTGTAACCTTGGTTGACGGCATGGATAACCAGGCACCAATATTTGGTTTTGCAATTGGAAACCTCATTGGTCTAAACGAATTAGATGTAAAGAGTGTTGAAGTACTTCCAGGTGCAGCATCTGCACTGTATGGAGCAGACGCTTACAAAGGGATTATGTTTATGAACAGTAAGTCTGCATTTGAAGACACAGGTGTGAGCGCTTATGTGAAGTCAGGGGTTACCAGCCAAGATGTCTCAGGACAAAACGAATTCACGGATTGGGGGGTGCGTATTGCACATGCTTTTAGCGATAAGTTTGCAATTAAGGCAACCTTCAGTAATATTGAGGGAACAGACTGGGAAGCAGCTGACACCCGTGCGCAAGATGCCAATGGCCGTATCGTCGATGGTGTAAACCCTCTTGACCCAACATACAATGGAGTAAACGTTTATGGTGATGAACTTGGTTTAAGCTTTAATCTTTCAGAAAACTTTAGCGATAATGTTTTGCCAGCTGTTGTTTTACCTTCATCAATTACAGGTGCTGAGGGACTTACACTAGCAGACTTACCTGCGCTAAATCCATCAACTGGTCTACCGTTACAAAACTTTTATACTGGCGCTAATTTTGCTAATGCTTTGGATTATTATCAATTTGTATTTGGAACTCTCGCTCCAGGATTTTGGGGTACTGACCCGCAACAAATTAATTTTACTGGGTATGACGAACGTGCATTGACAGACGGAACAACGTCTAACTATAAGTATAACGTTGAAGCAAGTTACCGTCCATCTGATAATCTTGAAATAATTTTAGGTTCACGTCAAGGTGGTGGAAAAATTATATTGCAAGGACTGAGTCGTTATACTATTGATGATTTTAAGATGACACAAAACAAAGTTGAAGTCAATTGGGGAAAACTCAATGTTAAAGCATACACAACTGAAGAAGATGCTGGAAGTAGTTATGATACAAATGCTTCTGGATTATTAATGTTTGCTGCTCAAAACGGAGGAGTAGCAGGATGGTATGGTAATTATTTTGAAGGTTTTCATATGAGTGCACTTGGGGGTGCTGAAAATCCCGCCTTGGCATTAGGCTTGCTCCAGCAGATTGCTGGTGATGTATATGGAAATACGGCTCTTTTTTTAGGTAGTGGAGGTGCTTTAGGCCAAGATATGTCTGGAACTACTTATGCTAATTATGGAATTACTTCATTAACTCCCTACCACTATGCAGGACGGACTGTTGCCAACGCTAATATGTTGCAACCTGGCACATCCGAATTCAATGCAGCACTTGACCAAATTACTTCAACAACTGCGAAGTTGACAGATAATACTAAAACTCAATCATTTGAGCTTAATTACGATTTAACAGGTGCAGTTGACTTTGCTGACATTTTGATTGGTGGATCTTATCGAAATAGCGATTTAAATACAAAAGGCACTGTTCTAACAGATTATGATGGCCCAATTTCTTATTATCAATATGGCATGTATACGCAAGCCAAGAAAGATTTTGGTAAACTAACTTTAACAGGATCTATTCGTTACGATAAAAGTGAGTTTTTTGATGCTGTATTTACGCCTCGTTTAGGAGCTCTTATCAACATCTCGGACAACCAAAACCTTCGCGTTTCATACCAAACAGGGTTTAGAAATCCAACTAATCAAGATCAGTATATTGGTCTTGTGGGGTCACGTACTGTTCTTATGGGTTCATCACCTGATAGTGTTGATAGATTTAAAGTTCCATTTGACCGCGATAGGAATCCAGCTACTACTGATGATATAGTCGAAGTTACAGGAGATTTTGTATTTAATAACTCCATAAGTCCAGCATTGTTAACTACGGGCCAAGTTACTCCAGTTGAGGTTAAGAATGTGGAGCCTGAATATATTGTATCATATGATGTTGGCTATCGTTTTAATACACCGACTACATCCTTTGATATTGCAGCTTATTTAAGTCAGTATGATAATTTCATTGCGACACAGGATGTTTTGGTACCTCTTCAGTATGGGGGCCAAGACAATAATACAGCAATTTCTAATGGAGACTTATTCCCATTTTCAATTGATGGTAATATTGATGAGGAAGTGAACTCATATGGAGTGAGTGTTGCTGTTAATCAGGTACTAACGCAAAAAATAGGCATGAACATGTCCTATGAATTTAATGAACTGGACTATACGCCAAGTACTGCAACTTCAACATTTGAGCCTTCTTTCAATACGCCGAATCACAGGTTTAAAGTATCTCTTGTTGGACAAAACATCAATAATAACATTGGATTTAATGTTTCATTGCGTTCAAACAGTGAATACGAATATCAAGCGAGCTTCATTGATGAGACAATTGCAGCCAATACCGTTATCGATGCTCAGGTATCCTTTACCCTTGATAAATTAAAATCTGTCTTAAAAATTGGTGGAACAAATATTGGAGGTGATGATTATGTGAGTCTGGTTGGATCAGGAATGATCGGTCAAATGTTTTACACATCACTGACTTTTAATCCATAAATACAATTTAAATATTGTTCAAAAAGGGCGCTTTTTTGCGCCCTTTTTTTGTTTATAAATCAATCAATAAAATCTCAGTTTTTGCATTATCTTTGCAGCCTATAAAACAAGTTATAGGCTAACATATTTTAATATTATATGGCTCAAGTAAAAGGTAAAGTCTCCCAAATAATTGGTCCTGTTGTTGATGTATCATTTGATACCTCAGCAGCTCCACTTCCCAACATCTATGATTCACTCGAAATCAGTAAAGATGATGGTAGTCAGCTAGTGTTGGAAGTTCAGTCGCATATTGGTGAAGACCAAGTACGAACCATTTCCATGGACTCAACTGATGGTTTGCAGCGTGGGGCAGATGTTGTTGCGACAGGAAACCCAATCCAAATGCCAATTGGTGAGTCAGTTAACGGAAGACTCTTCAACGTCATTGGTGATGCGATTGATGGTATTGGAAACCTTCCTAAAACAAAAGAAGATGGGCTCCCGATTCACCGAAATGCACCCGATTTTGATCAATTGTCCACTTCAACAGAAGTTCTTTTTACAGGCATCAAAGTCATTGACTTAATTGAGCCTTATGCTAAAGGAGGAAAAATTGGATTATTTGGTGGTGCAGGAGTTGGAAAAACCGTATTGATCCAAGAACTTATCAACAACATTGCTAAAGGACACGGAGGATTGTCGGTATTTGCTGGTGTTGGCGAACGTACGCGCGAAGGAAATGACCTTCTTCGTGAAATGCTCGAATCTGGTATTATCAAATATGGAGACGAGTTTATGGAATCCATGGAAAAAGGTGGATGGGATCTGAGTAAAATCGATCAAGAGGCACTCAAAGAGTCAAAAGCAACATTTATCTTTGGTCAAATGAATGAACCCCCCGGAGCGCGTGCTCGTGTGGCACTTTCAGGACTTACTGTTGCAGAATATTTCCGTGATGGTGCAGGTGATGGGCAAGGGAAAGACGTTCTTTTCTTCGTGGACAACATCTTCCGATTTACACAAGCTGGTTCTGAAGTGTCTGCACTTCTAGGTCGTATGCCATCTGCAGTAGGATATCAACCAACCCTAGCAACCGAAATGGGTGCGATGCAAGAACGAATTACCTCAACCAAAAAAGGCTCGATCACGTCAGTACAAGCAGTGTATGTACCTGCTGATGACTTGACTGACCCTGCACCAGCAACAACCTTTGCTCACTTGGATGCCACCACTGTATTGTCGCGTAAAATTGCAGAGCTTGGGATTTACCCAGCAGTAGATCCACTCGATTCAACTTCAAGAATCTTAACGCCTGAAATCCTTGGAGATGAGCATTACAATTGTGCACAGAGAGTAAAAGAATTACTTCAGCGATACAAAGAGTTGCAAGACATCATTGCAATTTTAGGGATGGAAGAACTTTCAGAGGAAGACAAACTTGCGGTTGCAAGAGCACGTCGAGTGCAGCGATTCCTCTCACAGCCGTTCCATGTTGCAGAGCAATTTACTGGAATTCCTGGTGTATTGGTCGATATTAAAGACACCATCAAAGGATTTAATATGATTATGGATGGTGAGCTCGATCACCTTCCAGAAGCTGCCTTTAACCTCAAAGGCACCATTGAAGAAGCCATTGAAGCTGGTGAGAAAATGCTCGCCGAAGCCAAAGAATCTTAATCATTATGATTTTAGAAGTTGTTAGTCCTGAGGCTACACTGTTCAGCGGAGAAGTTAATTCTGTTGCTGTTCCTGGTGCAAATGGTGCGTTTCAAGTCCTTGATAATCATGCACCGATTGTTTCAATTCTAAACCCAGGAACTGTAAAAATTGGAGGTAAAATTTCTCTTCCTGAAGAGACAGCCCACCACTTCAAACAACAAGGCGAGGAAACGTTTTTGAAGTTACCAAATGGCGGAACTGTCGAAATGCAACAAAACAAAATTGTGCTATTGGCAGATTAGAGCCTTATCATCACAATCGAAAACCCTATCTTTTAAAGATGAAATTGAATGACATGAAAGAGGCTAACGATCAGTGTATACGACAAAGTCATATTAATATCTTCGTTTATGTCTTTTTCTTTTTTTTGGTATCACAATTCCATCTGACTGCGCAAGAGACAGTTCTTGATGAAGTTATTGTCTCATCACCTCGAATTGAACTCTCATTAAATCAACAACCCCGGTCGGTTGTAATCATCACTTCCGAACAGATCATTGAGAGTGGAGCAACAACCTTGATCGATATATTATACAATGTTCCTGGGATTGAGCTTCGAAGTCGAGGAGCGCAAGATGTGCAATCAGACATCTATATTCGCGGCGGTGGATTTGATCAAGTTCTTCTATTAATTGATGGGATTAAGGTGGGTAACCCACAAACAGGACATCACACACTCAATGCGATTGTCCCAATTGAGATGATCGATCGAATCGAAATCCTAAAAGGAGCAGCAGGTCGTATATATGGGCAAAATGCTTTTTCAGGCGCCATAAATATCGTGACAAAAAAATCGCCAGACGAAGGCCTAAAAGTTATGCTTGGGGGTGGCTCTTTTGACTACCAAAAGGCAGCCGTTTTTGCAACAGACCAACGTGAGTCGTCGAGTCACACACTACTGATCGAATCAACATCTTCTGATGGTTATCGTTACAACACCGATTATAACAATCAAAACTATTTTTGGAAATCGAGCTGGGAGATGAGTCAAGAGCCACTAGACCTTATTGCTAGCTTTAATAATCGACATTTTGGCGCAAACGGGTTTTATGCAAGACCTGAAAATACAGACCAATATGAAGCGACACAAAGCAGCTTGTTGGGGGTTTCAACTTCATTTCAGCCCAATGATAAGTTGAGGGTTCAGCCGAAATTATATTGGAAACGTGGGCAAGACGAATATATATTTATAAGAAATAACCCCAGCATTTACAGAAACTTGCACATCACTAATAAGGTTGGAGGTGAAGTAAACACGACTTGGACGCATAAAGCAGGCATCTCTGGAGTTGGTTTTGAGCTTGCAAGAGTCAGTATACAAAGCAATAACCTAGGTGATCACTTTCGTACTCTTATTCATGGGTATCTAGAACATCGGTTTTTAAAGAATCGTTGGGATGTTACCCCAGGACTTTCTGTAAGCCACTACACAGATCAGGACACATTCTACTACCCCGGAATCGATATTGGCTATCAAATCGCAGATCATGCAAGATTGTATTTCAATTCTGGATACACCTATCGCATTCCAACATACACCGATTTGTATTACAACGACCCTAGCACAGAAGGTAATGAATCATTACTTCCTGAAAAATCACTTTCAACAGAGCTCGGTTATCGTTTGCGAACAAATAATTGGAAATTGTCCTTGTCTCTTTTTCAACGGGATGCGAAGAACTATATTGACTATGTTGTACAGAGTGATGATGAGAAATGGAAAGCAACGAATATCGATGCGATAAAGACAAAAGGTGGGGAGTTTGACTTTATAACAATGATTGGCAGCCACAAGCTGTCATTCGGATATTCCTTTTTGGATGATGATGTGAATGGGGTGAGTGCGATCCTTTCTCGTTACACCATCAATTCAAGAAAACACCATTTTTCTTCTCGTTGGGGTGTGCATTGGAGTAAATCAATCAACACATCTGTTTCCTATCGTTATGCCGAGCAAGATTCAGGTTATAACTATGATATTGTAGATGCTCATATCAGCTATAAAAAGAATCGAATGATGGTTTCTTTACAGGCAAATAACATGTTGAACACTACTTATACAGAGCAAAACAATGTACCCATGCCCAAGGGACACATTTTACTTTCACTACATTATCAGATGTATTAGTTGTAAGTAAGTTTTCTTAAGGTACCAAAAATCAAATCATTTTCCCAACCACGATATTGAAGATATTGAATCCATTTTTTTTTTCTTTTCTCAATTGATTCTTCCTTTTTTTTAAGATCTTCCCATCGTTTTTGGGCGAGCGTATCAAAAGTGGATTGATAGTCCTTTTCAGAAATTTGATTCAGCCCCTTATCAATATTATAAGTTGTAATCTTTCTGAGTTTCAGTTCGTTTACAATTCTTTTTTTCCCCCATTTTTTGATCGAAAATTTACCTTGCACATAAAGCATAGCAAAACGCGTTTCGTTGAGATAGTCGTGTTTAATCAAGTGAGAGATCACAGCATCTGAGGTATCACGATAAGCACCGAGTTGTCGTAACTTATTTTTGACTTCATGATGACATCTTTCTTGGTAAGCGCAGTATCGTTCAAGTCGGGTTTTTAGCTCCTCCATGGAATAGGTCTTTAGCATGGTCTAAAATAAAAAAAGCGACCCAAAACATTGAGTCGCTTTTGTATTAAATATGAATTACTTTACCATTATTATCAAAAAAACGGTAATGTAGATAGGTGTAAGCATCACGTGGAATAACTTTTAACCACTTTTTATGCTTGAGATACCAATGAAAACGAACAGATTTCACTCCTTGCATCAAATAAGCAGCAACAAAAGGATGCACATGCAAGCGTATTTTCTTGCTATTGTGCTTTGGATGATTGACAATTTTCTCCAAGTCTACTTCGATTCGATCGAGCAGAACAATAGGAGCTTCCACTTCACCATCCTTATTAGGGTTGGGTTCCATGGTTTTGATCTCCATTTCTGGTCTCACACGCTGACGAGTCATTTGAATAAGACCAATTTTACTCGGTGGAAGAATTTTGTGTTTAGCTCTGTCTGAGTTCATTTCCTCTCGGAAATGATCAAAGAGTTTTTTCCGATTTTCAGATCGAATCATATCAATAAAATCAATAACAATAATACCACCCATATCACGTAAACGCAATTGACGTGCAATTTCAGTTGCAGCAATAAGGTTCACTTCGAGTGCAGTATCTTCTTGATTTTTAGCCTTGTTTGAGCGATTTCCGCTATTGACATCAATGACGTGGAGAGCTTCGGTATGCTCGATAATCAGATAAGCACCACGACTCATTGAAACTGTGCGACCAAATGAAGATTTGATTTGACGCTCAACTCCAAAACGCTCAAAAATGGGCGTTTCGGATTTGAATAGCTTTACAATCGACTTTTTTTCAGGAGCGATTTGATCAAAATAATCTTTCACTTCCCCAACCATCTTTTTGTCATCGACGTGGATTCCTGTAAAGCTGTCATCAAAAATATCTCGCAATATGCTCGAAGCACGATTGAGTTCACTCAATACTCTTGAAGGGTAGTCGGCTTTTTTTATTGATTTGCAAAGGTCTAACCAACGTTTGTGAAGTTGTTGCATATCTCGATCGAGCTCAGCCACTTTTTTTTCATGAGCGACTGTTCGAACGATTACACCAAACCCCTTAGGTTTGATACTTAGCACCAATTTTTTGAGGCGTGTTTTTTCTTCTCTCGTTGGTATTTTTTGAGAGATAGAAACACGATCTGAAAATGGAATCAACACCAAATATCGACCAGCTAAGGACAACTCAGAACTAATTCTTGGTCCTTTGGTTGAAATCGGTTCTTTGATGATTTGAACCAACACAGATTGGTTAGATTGAACTGCGTCTGCAATTGCCCCGTCTTTGTGAATTTCGGGTTCTAAAGCAAACTTTTTTAGAGAAAAATCTTTCACTTTACCTGTGCTTACACCTTTGATGAATTTAAGAAAACTGCGTACTCTAGGTCCTAGATCATGATAATGCAAAAACGCATCTTTATCATAGCCTACATTGACAAATGCAGCATTCAGTCCAGGAAGTATCTTTTTAATCTTAGCAAGAAAAACATCACCAACGTGAAATTTACTCGTGCCAACTTCCTTTTGATATTCGATCAATTTCCCGTCTTTAAGCAAGGCAAAATCTACAGATGAGGATTTTGAACGAATAATTAGTTCTTTACTCATAATGACGATTTAGTTCCTTCGAATTATAAAATTCGAGGGAGGGATTAAACAAAATTTTGCACAGGATTTTTGTGCGTCGGTGAAATGATTTTTGGCAGTCAAAGGCCGAAAATCATCTCATGTCAAAGATCGTGATGGGCAATGCGGCACTCAAACTTACGCTTTCTTTTTATGTCTGTTTGCGCGACTTCTTTTTTTGCGCTTGTGCGTAGCTACCTTGTGCCTTTTTCTCTTTTTACCACTTGGCATAGTGTGTGTTTAAATATTAATTAGCTATAATACTTTTACCTTTTCCTTAATTCGATCGACAAAAACTTTGGCAGGCTTAAAAGCCGGAATGTTTTGTGCAGGAATCGAAATGGTAACATTTTTTGAAATATTTCTACCTTTTTTTTCAGCTCGTGTCTTTATTATGAAACTCCCAAAACCTCGTAGATATACATTTTCTCCTGTTTCTAGAGAACTTTTAACTTCTTTCATAAATTGCTCTATAACTGCTTGTGTTTCAATTTTTTCAACACCAAGACGATCCGAAATTTTGGTGACAATATCCGCTTTTGTCATACTTGTTGGTTTATTATAAATTTTTGGTGAGCAAATATATAAATTATAATTTAGTAAATCTCTTGCTTATCAGGTTATAAATTAAATATCTTGCGCACAATGTCAGTAAACGTTTTTTTTTCTAGCAAAATACAACAATGGTATTCTGAAAATAAAAGGGATTTGCCTTGGCGTCATGACATTGATCCTTACAGAGTTTGGCTCTCTGAAATTATCCTTCAACAAACTCGTGTTTCATATGGCGAGTCGTATTTTAACTCATTCATTACAACCTTTCCCGACGTTCATCTTTTGGCTGCCGCTAGCGAAGAAAAAGTATTAAAACTCTGGCAAGGATTGGGGTATTACAACAGGGCTCGTAACCTACATAAGACTGCTATTTTGGTTGCCAATAACATGGGTGGAATTTTTCCAACAACCTATAAGGATTTGCTTGCTCTGCCAGGTGTTGGGTCTTATACTGCTGCTGCAATTTCGTCAATTTGTTATCACAAACTACATGCTGTTGTTGATGGCAATGTATATCGTGTGTTGTCTCGTTTTTTTGGAATCAAGACCCCAATTGATCTACATCAATCAAAAAAACAATTTGAAACCCTTGCCAACGATTTGCTCGACACAAATCAACCAGGTAACTACAATCAGGCAATTATGGAATTTGGTGCCTTGCAGTGTACGCCCAAATCCCCAAACTGTGATCTATGCATTTTGAATCAATCTTGTGTTGCAAGACAAACAGACAAGGTGAGTAAATATCCTTACAAGAAAAAAAATAAAACGATTAAAAAACGTTATTTTAATTATATAGTTCCTTTGCTTCCCAACAACAAAACAACACTCATTCAAAGAAAAGAAAAAGATATTTGGCAACATCTTTATGAATTCCCTCTGATACAATCCAAGAGTCTTTTAAGTGCAAAAAAAATGAGTCAAAACCAACAATTCCTAGGCTGGACTTTGTCTGACGAACTCTATCTTTTCAACCCCAAACCATGGGTACATCAATTAACACATCAACATATTTATGCTAGTTTTTGGATTGCACCAACAGTTGCTGTTCCCCATAAAATCATCTCAACAGCAAAGCTTACCGATTATCCAGTGTCGAGACTGATTGAACGATTCTTGCACAAGTTTTTTGATTAGCTTATTTTTGGAAGAAACATTGTTATGAGTGGTACTTTAAATAAGGTTATTTTGATTGGTCATCTTGGTGATGAAGTCAAATTGCGATATTTTGACAATGGGGGGTGTATTGGTCGTTTTCCATTGGCGACAAATGAAAGCTATATAAACAAACAAACTAAAGAGCAAGTGACCAATACCGAGTGGCACAGCATTGTTTTGAGAAATAAAGCAGCTGAAACATGCGAAAAGTACCTCAACAAAGGGGACAAGCTTTTAGTTGAAGGACGAATCAAAACACGCAAGTGGCAAGGAGATGACGGTAACCCACGATACAGTACCGAAATCCATGTGGATGAATTTACGTTTTTAAGCAACCGACCTAAAGACTCAACCCCACAAGAACAAAATTTACCTGTAGATGGTGACGATGATCTCCCATTCTAATTTGCACCTCACTTGTTGACAACACTTGTATTTATTGCTGATGGAATCGACATAGATTTATTGTTTCGATTCACACTTCTTTTCCTTCTTCTGATCAGTTCTGGATTAACGTCGGGATCAGAAGTTGCTTTTTTTGCACTTTCTCCAGCCATACTCAAAGCTGCCACCAATCACACTCAAAGGACAAATAGATTAATGGCTAAACTTCGCCAGAGTCCACAGCGATTGCTGGCAACGATTTTAATTCTCAATAATCTTATTAACATATCTATTGTGATGCTTTTTGCTAGCATGAACCATGCACTATTTTCGGGCATTCCATACCCATGGCTTACATTACTTTTTGAGGTTGGTTTTGTCGCTGCATTTATATTGATTTTTGGTGATATTATACCCAAAGTATATGCCAATCGAAATGCCGAATCCTTTGCGCTATTGATGGCACTTCCTTTATTTGTCATCGATCGCTATTTGTTGTTTTTTCTCGCTGTCCCCCTGAGTAAATTCACATATTTTTTTCAAAAAAGATTACAGAAACGCACCTCAGACTTTTCTGTAGACCAGTTGTCAAAAGCACTTGAAATGACAGAAGATTCTGCCACCTCGAATGAAGAACAAAAACTCTTGGAAGGAATCGTCAACTTTGGAAATTTTGACGTCAAACAAGTCATGAGACCCCGAATTGATGTATTTGCACTCAACCAAAAGGAGTCTTTTAAAGATGTTTTGGCAAAAGTTGTTGAACAAGGGTATTCGAGAGTTCCTGTATACAATGAGCAAATCGATACGATATCTGGTGTATTGTATATCAAAGATTTACTGCCTAATATTCACCTTAAAAATTTTGATTGGGTATCCCTTCTTCGAGAGCCGTATTTTGTTCCTGAAAACAAAAAACTAGATGATTTGCTTGTAGAATTTCAATCAAAACGGATTCATTTGGCGGTGGTTGTTGATGAATATGGCGGAACCTCAGGTGTTGTTTCTCTTGAAGACGTTATTGAAGAAATTGTTGGCGAGATCAGCGATGAGTTTGACGATGGCGACATTATGTTCTCAAAGATAGATGATAATACCTTTGTATTCGAGGGGAAAACCTACCTGAAGGATTTTTACAGAATACTTTCCATAAAGGATTTAAAGCCTTTTGAAGACATGAAAGGTGAGTCTGAAACCTTAGCTGGATTTGTTCTTGAATATCTTGGGTGTTTCCCAAAAGTAAAAACTTATTTTTCTTTTGCCAATTGTACTTTTGTTGTCGAAGCAATTGATCGAAAACGAATCAAACAACTCAAGGTGACAAATCATAATTAAGAACATCTCTGTGAAAAAACTCATTGTTTTATTTTTCATTGTTGGTTGTCATACGCCTATGCCCAAACCAAATGGGATGTTAGCATTGGATTATCCCACACCAAACTACCAAGCAATTGTTTCAGATTGCCCATTTGATTTTGACATCAATTCTCTATCATCAATTGACCTGCAGTCCAATTGTTTTTTTTCCCTGTCCTATCCATCAATGAAGGCAAAAGTATATATGAGTTATTTTGACCTTCATCAGCACAATATTGATGATTTGATTAAGGATTTTAATAATCGTTTAATCGATCATACGAGACAGCAAGCGCGGATTCAAGAAAGTAGCTATGAAAGTATAGAGCAGCAGAAATATGGGCGATTTTTTGAAATCACTGCAAATGCACCATCCAACCTACATTATATGGTTACAGATGAAAAAAATTATTTTATTTCTGGTTTATTGTTTTTTTCTGCAACGCCCAATTATGACTCTTTATACCCTGCAGTACAGTATATCAAAAATGATTTGAGACAATTGACAGAGAGCTTGACTTGGCGCTAGCTTTTCTTTTTTGCGCAAGTTTCTTTTTTGCAGACACTTTTAGCGCAGCAGCCTGATTTTTTATTTGATGCAGATGACATGTTTGACACTGTGTATGCATCGCCAGTATTGATCACTGTCAGAGCCAAGTCGTCGGTTTTCAAAATAGAGGAATTATAGAGTACAGTAGCAATTGAAGTTTCAAAATCCACAGATGCCATTTGTACACCCTCTATCTTGCTCAAATTATTTTCGATTGCTTTGGCACAACCCATTTTACACATCATTCCAGAAATAGAAAATGAGGCCTCAGACAGATTGGCGACAACTACATTCTCTGCAATGTCAGTCATTGCAGCTTCAACTATGATTTCTGGTTTTGGTTGTTGGGTACATCCAATAAGAAAAAGCAAACTAGTTAGTGAAAATAGTAATGATTTCATGCGAATGATTTATTGTGTAAATGTACCAATTAATCTTAAAACATTTCCCACCTTTGTTTAGTATTGCTATGAAGATTCAGTCCCTTAAATGGATATACCTCGCCACACTTTCAGTGGTATGGGGTAGCTCATACATTCTCATCAAATGGGGGTTGGTTGCACTAAGTCCACTTCAGTTGGGTAGCCTTCGCCTTTTGATTACTACAGTTGCTTTGCTTTTGGTTGGTTATTCGTCTTTGCTATCACTATCGAAATATCATTGGAAATGGCTTGCCATTACTGGCTATGTAGGCACTTTTTTCCCAGCCTTTCTATTTGCCTTTGCCCAACAATATATCGATTCTGCCATTGCTGCGATTCTAAATGCCCTAACTCCTTTGCTCACGCTTCTTTTTGGGATGTTTTTTTTTCATGTTAAAATCCAGAGAAATCAATTTTTTGGCGTTGGAATTGGACTCATAGGATCAGTTGGTCTCGTTTGGGGAGGGATTCACACAGCAACAAATATCAATCCGTTGTATACCATTTTGATTTTTGCTGCATCATGCTGTTATGCGATCAATATTCATTTTATCAAGACTCACTTAGCGCAAGTCGGAGTCATGGCAATCACATTGGGAAACTTTGTGTTTATGGCACCTGCAGCATTGGTTGTACTAATACTTTCTGACTTTTTTACTGCACAAACATTTTCGCACCCCGAGGTTTATCCTGCAATTGGCTACATCACAATCCTCGCATTGGCGGGCAGTGCCTTTGCCAAATACCTCTTTAATAAATTTGTAAAAATCACATCAGCAGTGTTTGCCTCTTCAGTTACCTATACCCTGCCTGTTGTTGCTTTATTTTGGGGAGTTTACGATGGTGAGGTAATCACACAATTTCAATTGCTGTCAGCTGCTGTAATTCTTGTAGGGGTTTATTTATCTCACAAAAAAAAAGCGGCCTAAGCCGCTTATCTTTTTTGAAATATAGTTTTATTCAGCATTAACTGTTTCCCCATTGATCTTAACATTTGTAAGAGTGGCATCAACTGCCTGTGGACCTAGAGGCACTGTTGTAGTCGTAGGAATCAGCAAACTTCCAAAGCTTTTATAATTCCCATAGGTTGTATCTTGTGTTTGGGTTTGCCCCATCATTTCAGTAACAGTTGTCTGTTTGAGTTTCAGACCTGATTCTACTGCATAGTAGGTTGTTGTCGCCATGCTTTGTCCTTTCATCTCAAGTGTATATGCATCTTGACCATCAACTTCTTCAGTTCCTGTAATAGTCACATTTTCATTTTCCATCATCTTGAGTTCAGGAACAATTCCAATAACAGCTTGCATATCTGCTGCCAT
>CAJXBR010000007.1 GCA_913051755.1 uncultured Flavobacteriaceae bacterium | reverse complement strand
GAGAAGTTAAGCCCAATAGCGCAGATGGTACTGCCATTGGTGGGAGAGTATGTCGCCGCCTTCTTCGAACCCCTTCACAATCTTGAAGGGGTTTTTTATTTATATATTTTAATAATAATTTTAGCATTTCCAAAGATGGGTGTTTCAAAGAGTTTAGGTGTAATGATTTAGATATCAAAAAGGTATTGAAACTTGATATAGAGCTGACTGTTTTCTAGCCAAAAGTCTTTTCCAATCGATGGGTTGACTTCTGGCCTGCGATATCCATGACTGCCACCAGCATAAAATACTGTAAATGGATTGGGGTTCCACTTGAGTAAGGGTTGTATAAAAAATTTGTCATCAAAGCTGTTATATTCCCCAACAAAACGAAAGGATAGGTTGTTATTGAACTGATAATTTATTGTCGTACGACTCAATGATCCTTTAAAGTAGATACTCTGATCGACTTTACTCCTCAATTGACCATAACGAATGGTTGTTCGAATACTCAGTTTTGAATTGGGCTGGAAAGTACTAAACGAACCAGCATAAAAACGATCACCAACAGCTGGATTGTCCTCATCATACCAAAACTCCTCACCAACGGAAAAGTAAGCACCAATGCTGATCGCTTCGTTTGGATTATAGTTGTTCCACATTCTGAATTCTGTAACAGAACGACCCGTAAAACCCTCATAAACTTCCTTGATCGTATGGTTAAACCCCGTTCCAGTTCTAAAGTTTTTACGCCATACGATACGAGATTCCAAAGACAGACCTGCAAATTGTGGCAAGTCATCGATGGTATAGTCTAGGCTGCCATTGGCCTCTGCATTGAGATTTTGAATGAGTGAAGACTTGTCTTTTGGAAAGTAAGTATAACGCTGATTAAAGTTGAGGGTTTGCAAATTGTTTTGGGTAATAAACCCTAACGGTGCCTCATAATTTGGTGTCAAATAATTATAACTCAGGTTGCTTGTCCAACTGTTGGTGTTGCGTGTGAGGATTACACTCAATCCACTACCGGTTTTTGTCTCTCCGTCCAGTCTAACTGTTTTCCCACCCTCAACAGCCGGTGAGTCAATCCAACTGCTGATTGGTTCCTCAAGAGTGGAGAAATTGTACTCAAAATTGAGGTCAATGGTTTTTGTTAAGCCAATCAATCCGTTGATGCCAAACAATTGCCCGTGACCACCGTCTTTAAAAAATCGATTTGTTGATAGCAAACCGATTCTCCGTCCTTGGTCGTAAACCTGCTGATAACTCAATATGTTTGACCAGACTTCTTTGCCCACTCCACTATAGGATTTGTTTTGACCAGCCACAAGATATGGAGCGTTTTGATCATAGGCAGTTAACCAGTAGATGCGTTGATTTTTTCCTTGATGGATCAGTTTTGAGGATGCTATGGGGTTGTTGATCGATCGTGTATAAACTGCATTTTGCAACGATACGATAATATCATTTCCCTCATTAAAATATGGTCGTCGTTCGGGGTAAAACAAAGCAAATGTTTCGTTGACATCTATTTGAGACACATCTGCTTCGATCTGAGAAAAGTCAGGGTTGACGGCAAATTCTACGAATGTATTGCTATTGAGATCAAATAAACCACTGAGTCCTATATCTCCTTTGATTGGGTTTTGTGTGAAATTATCATTATCATTTCGCTCACCCGAATGCCCAGCATAGACATAGGGTAAGAGACTGGCTCTTTTTTTTAACAAAATGTTTCGTAAGACCAGCTCATCGGTGCTTTGACAAGCCACACATGTATTAGTACGATCATACGGAAAACTCAAGAATTGTGTTCTTATTGTTCCAACATAAGAGTTTCGACTAAAAACCAAGTTCCATCTTTGAGTATCGTCTGAGGAAAATGAAAAATTACGAATGGGGATGCGAAACTCCACATGGTAACTTTCTTTGTGTTTTGATGTGAAGGTCTCAAATGCCATATTGTAATCGTCACTACTACCATCAGGGAGTATTTTTATGTCAAATTGACTGCCTTCCGGATTGGAGCCTAATACAATCATCGCCCGACCGTCTCCATAGGTGTCAATACCGATGGCAACGTTTTCGTCATTATTGATTTCGTCTCTACTTCTTACAGATGATCGTAGGTTGCTCATATCTGCTTGTGCAATAAATCCAACCAATATATCAGTAGGAGTAGTGGTGATAAATACATCTGTGTCGTAGGAAGCTGCTACATTGTCTGCTGGCTCTATTTCATAACCAATTGAAAAGCGCGAAGCACCAGCCCACTCCAAAGAGTCAACCACTCCATCGATCAATGGCAGTTGGGCATGTAAATTGATACAAATCAGTAAAAAAAGCAGGTGATTTTTAATTTTGGAGTATGATTTTATTTGGCAAATATAATTGATTTGAAGGAGGATAAACTAGTATTTGAAAAGATGATTAACCAATTGACATTACTGCAAAAGAAATTCCCAATAGAATAGCAATGGTTTTAGTTTTGTTGAATCGATGTCCATCTGCACTTTCAAATAGGATGGTGGTTGATACGTGCAAAAACATTCCTGCAACCAATGCGCTCAACTCGATATAAGCATCGGAAAATATAGAATAGGAAGAGGATAGATAGGTGCCCATAGGGGTGGATGAACCAAAAATTAAAAAAAGTAAAGCAACTTGTATTTTGGGACGCTGTGATTGTAAGAGAAAAAAACTTAGAAGCATAGCAATGGGGAGTTTGTGTAAAAATACACCTATTGCCATATAATCATTATAATGCATTGGAATTCCCTCAAGAAGGGAGTGAAAACAGAGACTGATCCAAATCGCCCATGGAAGACCCGATGATTGAGTGATATCAATGTGCCCATGCTCTGCTCCTTTAGAAATCGATTCTAAAAATAACTGAAGAACCATACCACCCAACACCCAATAACCCACGACTAATCCATGAGATTGATATACATTTGGGAGCATTTCCAAAACAGTAATCGATAGAAGAAAAGCACCACTAAATGCAAGAATTAATTTGATCGAAGAAAGTTCTTTTGGTTTCCAAATCAAAATGGATAAACCACCAAGGACAACTGCAGCGATAGGAAGGATGTAGTTGTTCATTGAAAAATTAAGATTTGTCGGCTTGATTTTTCGCTGTCATAAGTGCTTAGTTGATAATCACCAAACAAATCGACCAACTCAAGATTTGCTTGTGCAAACAAATCGATAAAATCCTTGACTTCCAACAACTCTACCTCTTCTTGAAAATAAAAATCTTGTGCATTGACTTGAAATCGGATGTTTTTCTGAAGCCATTTTCCTTTTTGATGTCGTTGGATTGAAAATTCAATACCATCACGGATCAACTTTTCACTTTCAATTAGGTTGGAGAGAACCCACTTTGGGTTTAGATAATCGATTACGCCAACGCCATTTGGTGCCAGTTGGGCGCGAAAGGCTTTGAGGGTGCGAACATTGTCATTTGGGTTTTTGAAGTACCCAAAACTGGTAAACAAGTTGAGCAAATGGGAAAATTGTTTACCGATAGGTTCACGCATATCTTGCACCATAAATTGTACCTTTTCATCAATCCCTTTTCGTTTTGCAGTTTCATGTGCAAACTTAATGTTTTTTGGAGACAGATCGATGCCAGTGATTTCATACCCGTGACGATGAATTTCCAGCGAATGACGCCCTCGACCACAAGCAACATCTAGGATTGTTGCATCATCTTTGGGCTGTATCAAATCGATGAGTCGTGCAATAAAAGCAGCTGCCTCTTGGTGATCCCTGTGCGCATATAGACTATGATAGTAGGTAGAGTCAAACCACGAAGCAAACCATTCCTTTTTGTTTTGCATAAATGCAAAAGTAGGTAATAGTATTCTATTGTTAGTAATGAGATTGACTACCTTTGTACCTATGAAACAAGTCCAGTTTGAAATGGTTGCCAAAACACTGTTTGGTCTCGAACAAGTATTGGAAAATGAACTCAAATTATTAGGTGCCACATCAGTTAAGCAGGGTATTCGAAATGTCCGTTTTACAGGTGATACTGGATTTATGTACAAAGCAAATCTCTGCTGTCGTACAGCTATTCGCATTTTGAAGCCCATTTATTTTGATCATGTGAAGTCAGCCGACACTTATTATCATAGTCTCTCTCAACTGCCGTGGGAAGACTATATGACGCTCGACACAACATTTTCTATACATGTCACTCAATCGGTACCCATATTTCGCAATACCATGTTTGCTGCTCAACGCGCTAAAGATGCCCTTGTCGATCGTTTTCGTAAACGAGAGGGTAAACGCCCCAGTGTTGGGAGAGAACAACCTGCTATTACTTTTTTTGTGCACCTCTCTCAAATAGGCATGGAAGTATCGATAGATAGTTCAGGCGCACCACTCAATCAACGAGGGTATCGAACCGAAACTAATATTGCTCCGATCAATGAAGTACTTGCCGCTGGACTTATCGCCCTTTCAGGATGGAAACACACAACACCCATGTTAGACCCCATGTGTGGGAGTGGTACTATACTAATCGAAGCAGCCATGCAGGCATGTAGTATTCCCTCCCAAATTAACCGAAAAGAATTTGCTTTTGAGAAATGGAACGACTACGATCAGGACTTATTTGTGACGATTCGTAAGGCCATGCTCAACAGGGTAAAAGAATGTTTTGTTCCACTTGTAGGCTATGACATGGCACCCTCAGCAGTGCGCAAAGCCAAACAAAATATCGAAGCTGCCAATTTGTCGGACTATATCAGTATTGGTAGAAGAGACTTTTTTAAGACTCAAAAAGAACACCCTGATCAACATTTACACTTGCTGACCAACCCACCCTACGGCGAACGTCTAGCAGTCGATGCCCAACTGTTTTACAAGCAAATGGGTGATACTTTTAAACAAAACTACCCAAACACTGATGTTTGGATGATCACTTCTAGTATGGAAGGATTGAAAAGCTTTGGTTTGCGAACATCAAGGAAAATAAAATTGTTTAATGGCAAACTTGAAAGCCGGTTGGTCCATTTTCCCATTTATGCAGGAAGTGCTTCTCGTTAGCCTGATACACACTGGTGGTATATCTTTCTCTTCCGCTTGATTTTTGATTGAACAGATGATGATGTTAGCACAAATACAACTACTCTGTGTGTCAATGGTTGTCAATGGTAATGGCGTATCACTCGATATGTCAAAGCAAACGCCAACCTTGAAAAAGAACGTTCGATAATAATGCTGGTAAAAACCCAATGAAAATACATCGGCAGTTTGTACTAGACTGAATTATGATTAAAGAGCATTTCAGATCGTTTGACCACCGAAGAGCAACTATGAACACATATTATTCGACGAGTAATTTTCGAATGATTTTGTGTCCATCTGTTGTTGTTAATTCTACAAAATACAAGCCTTTAGAATGATTTGTGAAGTCAATAGTATGTGTACTGCTAATTATGGATTTGCTATCGTAAACTCGCTTACTATCTAAACCAAAGATGTTGATGTCATTGATTTTAAACTTACCTGAATTGTTGATGGTAATGACATCTTTAGTAGGGTTGGGATAGATTGTGATATAATGATCAAAATCATTAGTTAAACTCAGTGTAGTTCCTTCAATAATAAAGTCATCAATAACTGCACCCTCTTCGTGTACATATTGATCTGAAATAATATTAAAGCGAAAGATGACATTTGCTACAAGCATTTCTTGTGTCAAGGAATATTCCTTTAGTTTTAAAGTTGTGTCAAAACCATTAAAAGTATCTACATTTGTCCAATTTAATCCTCCATTTACTGAGTAGTCGAAGTATAAATAATCATAATCTGTTTCAAGATTATAGCCAATATAAAATTTGACTGATCCACTTTCAAAAATTGATAAATCAAAACAAGGAGACACTAATTTTGAATTAGAGTTTTCAGGATAATTACCTGATAGATTTGTAGCATATGCATTTGATCCGGAAATAACCTGATTTAAAATATTACCATCTGGAATTCCTTTTTCCCAAAGGGCATCTCCAACGATAATCCAGTCATCCTCAATCGTTTCAAAAGTATAGGTTGTATTGCTTTGTCCACCATAATTGGGAGGATTGTCAGTCTCAAATTCTATATTCATACTGTTATTCTCAATGAAGGTCTCATTTTGGTATGATAATTCAACAATGAAATTATTTATTCCAATGATAGGATCATCTTGAATATTCAATGGAAGATTTAATACTTCACCAGCTGCTAAGTTTCCTGTCCAATTGTCTACTCCTTGGAAAACATTATTCAGTGAGCTTTCATAAGAAAAAGAAGTGATTGGCGAGGTACCATTGTTATAAACTTTTATACTGGCATTTAAAAGATTTTGACACCTGAAGTCTGAATCAATTTGTGTATTAATGTCTAACAAGTCCAAGTCATGGGTTGGTCGTAATACAGGTGGAATAGGTGTTTGCCAAACACCACGGCCGTATGTTGAAATAGTTAAAATATTATCATTTGAATTAATTTCCATGTCAGATACTTTTACATTTGGTAGGTTTTCTGAAATCGATACCCAGCTATTTAATGTATTGTCTTTATAATAAACTCCTAACAGAGTGCCTAAGTATAAAGCGTCATTATCACTGTATGACTGATGTGCCAAACTAACGTTTGCCTCTGCTGGCAAGTCAGAACTTAAATTTACAAAACTATCACCTCCATCATTTGATTCAAAAAGCTCTTGAGAACTAATTACCCATAAAGTATTGCTATCAGAATTATGAACCTCTATATCTCTGATGTAATAATAATCAGTTGATAAGATTAACTCAAATGTTTTCCCTCGATCATTACTCTTGAAAACTTCATTGTAAGTAGCTGCATAAATAATATTTGTGTTGTTTGGATCCATCTCTAAATGTCTCAGTAAAGATCCAAAATTATGGTTGGAGACAGAATCCCAATTATTGTCATTTAATATGTACAATTGATCAAACCCAGAATAAAGTTCTCCGTTTTTTGCAAATTGAAGAGGAGTTTCCCACTGGCCTTCCACAGGGCCACTAGCTATATACATATTACTTGTTTGACCCCCACTTGTAGTTACAGAAAGTTGAGATCCATATTGAGTAAATCCATAATAAGTATCTTCGTCAAATGGATCGACAGCTGTACCCATACCATCGCCTCCGTGATAACTGTTCCATGTTCCTACAGAAAAACCAAAACCACCACAGTCTTGAAGCCCACTGGCAAGTTTTGATGAGTTTGGTTTTGAGGTAGCAACAGAGTAAATTTGAGAGATAGATAAAGTGTTGCTTAAATCTTCGAAATTATCACCATTATCGGATGAGCGATAAATTCCCCCGTCAGTGCCTGCATAAAGATCACCTTCAAAGTATCTCAAGAAATGAATATCAGCATGTGTAAAGGATTCATCTCTAACCCACCACCTGTTAAGCTGGTTAAAATCGTTACCACCATCAATAGATTTCCATATATCTAAAACCCCAACAAAAACAATATCAGGGTCATCATCTGCTACAGTTAATGCCATATCATACCAGGATTGACCACTTTGAAAAATATCATCATTTTCAGCAGTTTTTGTAAAATCAGATCCTGAGTTATCAGAAACGTATAGCCCTTGAAAAGAATTACGTCCCTCATATGTTCCATCACCATTATCATAGGCGGAAAGTACATATACTTTTTCTGAATCAGCTTTTGTAACTTCTAAAACAATACGATTCGAGTTTTCGGGAATAGATGGGCTTATTGAAAAACTCTCACCAGCATCAATTGATTTGTAAAATCTAGAAATACCATCTTGGTCATAACCAACAGCATAAATTGTAAGTGTTTCACCGTTAGAAATATCCAAATCACTAAGTGGCTTGAAACGAAAATCTTCAATAATTCCAGGTAGTTTAATAGTCCATGAATCTCCTCCATCTATAGATTTTTGAAGTCCATCAGTTGAGGCGACCCAAATTGTATTATTATCATAAGGATCTATAAAAATTTCATTTGTTGTTTTGTAGTTTGTCCAATTGTATTCAAGACCAGTCGAATTCCATGACAAACCGCCATCTAAACTTTTCATAACTCCTACACTATATGAGTCACCAGCATCATCGTCACCTGTTGCTATATAAATTATGTTGTTATCAATTGGGTCGATGGCAATTCCAGAAACCCCAATTTGTGGTAGATGGTCTGTAAGTGGGTGCCAATTAACACCATTATCAGAAGATTTCCATAATCCTCCTGCTGGTGCACCTACATAAATTGTTTGCGAGTCTAGAGGATCTTTAATTATTGTATTTAATCTTCCTTGGCCACTAGTAGTGGTTGCAGAGTTAGCAACTTTAGCAGGGCCAATGTTAGACCATGATGGTATTGGAACATTTGGTTGGTTTAGTTGACTGGCTAAAACTTCATTTTTCTTCTTTTTCTCCCATGCTTCCCATAATACAGCAGGTGGTGCTATGGTTCCATCTTTTTGTAGATAATTTTCCCAGTGATTTGCCCAGCGTTTGAAGGGCTTATATCCACTTCCTTTTTTGGTAAAATCCCTTCCTTCCCAATAACTATCAAACTCTTGCACAATTTTAGACAAAATTGGGGCTATCTCTTGCTTAGATTGTCGCACAAATCCTGTGGAAGGATCTGTTGAAGCTACAAAACTTTTGGTATATGGGTTGGTGGGACTAATTACTTGTCCCAATGCGATGAAAGGCAGTATAGTAAATAAAATGTTTTTTTTCAAAACACTGGTTTTATTAATGTATTAAAATAAATCAGGGCGAAGTTTTTTTGTTCGGTTCAAGGCTTGCTCTTCACGCCATTGCTCTACTTTTGGGGTATTTCCAGACGTAAGTATTTCAGGTACTTGATGTCCTTTATAATCAGCTGGTCGCGTGTAAATTGGAGGGGCTAGTAAGTTGTCTTGAAAAGAGTCTGTGAGTGCTGAGGTTTCGTTGCCAAGCACTCCAGGGATCAATCTTATCATGGCATCACAAAACACAGCTGCCGCGAGTTCTCCACCAGACAAAACATAGTCCCCAACTGAAATTTCATCTGTTATAAACAAATCTCTCGCGCGTTGATCAACCCCTTTGTAATGCCCACACAAAATGATTATATTCTTATATAGCGAAAAATGATTTACAGTTTTTTGGTTGAGTTGTTGTCCATCGGGTGTCATGTAAACTACAGCATCGTACTTGCGTTGTGCTTGAAGGGATTCGATGCATTTGGCGATAGGCTCAATCATTAACACCATCCCAGCACCTCCACCATAAGGATAATCATCCACCTGATTGTAGCGATTCGATGAATAATCTCTGATATTGTGGATATGAACCTCTACACGATTTGCGTCTTGTGCACGCTTGAGGATTGATGCCTCAAATGGACTCTCTAAAAGTTCGGGAACAACAGAAAGGATGTCGATGCGCATAAAGCAAAGATGAAGATTTTAAATGACTTCTCTAAAAAACATTGTAAACAGTGGTTATAGATAAAGTCAATCAATCGAAAAAGAATCGAAAACGCTCTTGTTCCTTATTCATAAATTCGATTTCATAAATCTGACTTTCATTTATTTTTAACAAATCTTCAGTCGACCGAATTTCCTTACCATTGATTGATTGAATCAATATCCCTTGACCAATTCCACGTCTGAGCAAACGCTCATTTCGGTTGCTGGAAATTTTTACGCCTTCAGAAACTCCAAAGACTTCAGCTTCACTGGGTGTGATGTCTTTGAGGCGCATTCCAAAGTAGTCAACAAATGGATTTGGCTTGAGTGTGACAATAGTTGTGCGTTTCTCTCCGTTTCGCAAATATGTTACTTTTACTTTATCATCGGGGCGTTTGCTATTTAGGTAGCCAGTCATATCGGCAAAGGATCGCACCTTGGTATTATCCACACCAATAATGATGTCTTCTGCTTGTAGTCCAGCTTCTTTGGCACCCATGCCATCTTCTACGTTTACGATATAAAAACCTTCTGTCGTGTCTAGATCGTACTCTTTTGAAAATCGATTGTTAATCCCATTCCCACTCACACCAAGCAGTGCTTTTTGCACACCGCCATATTCAATGATATCTTCATAGACCTTTCGTGCGATATTACTAGGCACGGCAAAAGAATATCCAATAAAAGTACCCATACCATTACTGGTGATTGCTGTATTGATGCCAATCAAATCACCAATGGTGTTGACCAAAGCACCTCCACTATTTCCTGAATTTACAGCAGCATCGGTTTGTATAAACGATTGGTTTGAAGTGTCATTGGGGTTGAGGTCACGTGCCTTGGCGCTGATGATTCCAGCGGTCACTGTTGAATTAAGGTTAAAAGGATTGCCAACTGCAAGAACCCACTCGCCAATGCGGGTTTGATCCGAATCTGCAAAACGAACATATGGGAAAGGTTCAGAACCAATAATCTTCAATACAGCGATATCTGAGCTCGGATCAGTACCAATCAACTCGGCAGCAAAAACACGATTGTCATTTGTTGTGACTTCAATTTGGTCAGCGTCTTCAATCACGTGATTGTTGGTAATCAAGTATCCATCTGGAGAAACAATAACACCAGACCCCATTCCAATACGAGGGTATTTTTTTGGTGAATCATAGAATAAATCCCATAAACTGTATGATTGTCTGTTGTTTTTTGCTGTGTTTGTGATATGAACAACAGCGTCGATTGTTCGATCAACAGCCACTGTAAAGTCAGTGTTTTCTGCTGAATCCCTGACAACAGCTGGTGTTGAATAGGATGTTTCAACCATAGGCGTTGCAGGCTGTGTCACAATGACTTCAGTCGATGAAAAGAAAAAATGATAAACACCTATGAGAAATACAGCAGTTGAAAATGAGAGTAGTAATTGACGATATATTGATGACATAACGATTAATTTATATCACAAATTTAGCAGATATCATGCCAAATTTTAATATTTTAACTTCGTTTTAACATCCTTTTGTCTCAGAAAATTTAGCAATATATTTACGCCGTGAAAATCCCTTTTTATAAATATCAAGGTACAGGAAATGATTTTGTGATGATCGATAATCGCAATGATGATTTTCCTAGTTCCAATCATAAAATGATTTCAACCCTTTGCGATCGTCGTTTTGGCATTGGGGCTGATGGTGTGATCCTATTGCAAAAACATGAGAAAGTCGATTTTATAATGCATTATTTTAATGCTGATGGAAAACCCGGTTCGTTTTGTGGTAACGGCGGTAGGTGTATTGTTGCTTTTGCAAAACAATTGGGAATCATCGACAGAAAAACTATTTTTGCAGCATATGACGGACTTCACGAAGCAACAATCGTTGATAATGTGGTTTCACTATCTATGGCAGACGTCAATCATGTTTCAGTTTATCCAAAACATGTTTTTTTAGATACCGGCTCACCACATCACGTAGCTTTTGTTACAAACACAATAAAGTTGGATGTGCCAACACAAGGTGCTTTGATTGCTCACAATAAAACCTATGGTATTGAAGGTTCCAACGTAAATTTTGTTAGTGTTGACAGTGAAGATTACATTACTGTTCGGACTTTTGAAAGGGGTGTTGAAGATGAAACTTTATCATGTGGTACAGGTGTAATTGCTGCTGTCTTGGCAGCATTTTCAACTGATAAAATAAAGCTCAATCAAATTCAAGTTCAGACACCAGGAGGACTTTTAAGAGTATCTTTTCAAAAGCAAAAAGATAGCTTTACTGATATTGTTTTAACAGGTCCAACCGAGCTGGTATACAGTGGAACAATATATCATTAATCAATGTTACAATCGATCAAAAAGTCTTTTCGATTTGCGGTATTTTCTGTCGTAATGTTTGTTTTAGCTTTTATAATAGTGTTTTACTTTCCCAACTCCAGCGTAGATGACGATGGTCAGTCGATCTTTGTGCCAACTGGGACCACTTTTGATGAGCTCAAAGAGATTATACAACCCCATATCAAAAGTTCAACCACTTTTTCAATTGCTACAATCGCAAAACGTTTCGATACACCTCGAGTAGGTCATTTTAGGATTAAACCGGGTATGGGCAACCAGAAAATCATCAATAATTTACGCTCTAAAAATACACCAATTCAGGTTGTTTTTAATAATCAGCAAACAGTTGAGCACTTAGTGGGACGTGTTGCTGAACAAATCGAAATAGATAGCCTTACACTTCTCAATCAAATTAAAAGCGAACGTTTCTCAAATGCTGTTAAGCTAAGCAGTGAAGAACTCTTAAGTTTGTTTTTACCAAATTCCTATGAGATGTATTGGAATATTTCTGCAACTGATTTTTGCGATCGCATGCTAGTTGAAAACGATCGATTTTGGGACTCTGGCAGAGAATTAAAGCGTAAAAAGCTCAAGCTAAGCAGACCTGAAGTGATCACTCTTGCAGCCATTGTCAATGAGGAAACTAAAAAAGTGGATGAGCGTTCTCGTGTGGCGGGGGTATATCTCAATCGATTGCGAAAAGGCATGAAACTACAAGCCGACCCAACAATTGTCTATGCTATGAAGCGCAAAGCCAATAATTTCGATTTGTTTGTTAGGCGTGTTCTTTATAAAGATTTACAAATAAACTCGCCTTATAATACCTACATAAACAGAGGATTACCACCTGGTCCAATCACTATGCCAGACGTGAGTTCAATAGATGCAGTGCTCAATGCAGAGTCTCACAATTATCTTTATTTTGTTGCTGACCCAAGCAACTTTGGTTATCATTTGTTTGCGAGTACTTACAATCAGCACCTTGCAAATCGAGATACATATATACGTTGGCTCAATAAGAGTCGCATTACGCGCTAGGTAGTAAGTACAAAAAGATACATGGTCGCTTATTAAGATAAAGTTCTACTTTAGTCCACTCAGAAACTTCTTTTGTTAGTATCATTTCTGTTGGTAGACTCAAATCGCATGCAACGCTTAACAAGGTATGAGCAGACAGTTGTTCGACTAGCATTTCAAAGCTTCGCATATTGCGATAAGGCGTTTCAATAAAAATTTGTGTTTGATTGTTTATAAAAGAAAGATGTTCATATTTTTTGATTGCCTTTCTACACTCTTGCTTGTCAATTGGGAGATAGCCATGAAATGCAAATTGCTGACCATTCAGTCCAGATGCCATTATCGCCAAAATAATGGAAGAAGGTCCTACAAGTGGGCAAACCTCAATTTGAGATTGATGTGCGAGAAGCACCAAGTCGGCGCCAGGATCTGCAACGCCAGGGCAGCCAGCATCAGAGATTAGAGCCATATCATACCCTGCCATGCAAGGGTCTAGAATCCTAATCAACTCCTGTTGGGTTGTGTGTTTGTTGAGCTTTTGAATATTTAGCTTGTCTTGCGATTTATTTGGACACCAACTTTTGATATATGCACGACCGATTTTTTCTTTTTCAAAAACAAAAAAATCAATCGAATCGATGATTTCCCCGATGGATTTTGACATTACATCAATGGGATTGTTGTGGCCTAGGGTGTTTGGAACCAAATAAAGCTTTGCAGTGGATTTAACCATCGTTTTCCTCCCATTTTTTTACAATGCGATCGCATGCATTATTGACCATATCAAATACTTTTAGAAAGTCATCATCACTACCATAATATGGGTCAGGTACAGGGATTAAGCCCATGTCTGCTGCCTCACAAATCAACTCTACTTTGTCAACCTCTGCAGGGGTATTTGCTTTTGCAACAACGTCTCTGTAGTTCTGTCGATCCATAACATAAATATGATCAAAATCGCCAAAATCCTTGGTTTCAAATTTTCGTGCACTTTGATAACGAATATCGATTCCATTTTGCTTGGCAACTTCAATCGATCTAGGGTCTGGAGGACTCGTAATGTGATATGATCCAGTTCCTGCAGAATCAACAAAAGAGCCAGGGAGCTTATGCGCCATAATTCCATGGGCGAGTGGAGAACGACAGATATTTCCCAAGCACACCATAAGGATTCGCTTGGTCATGGGTTTTAATTTGAGAATTTCTTGGTAAGGTCTTCGACGTACTTACGAAATTGTTTGTCGGTAAATGCCAAATTGTCAACTGTTTTGCAAGCGTGAAGCACTGTCGCATGATCGCGATGACCGATTTGCTGACCAATGTTGGCTAAAGAAGCCTTAGTTAGTTTTTTGGCAAAAAACATAGCCAATTGTCTTGCTTGTACAATGTGGCGTTTACGTGTTTTTGACTGTAGTGTGGTCACATCCATTTTGAAATAATCAGAAACTACTTTTTGGATGTAATCGATTGAAATTTCACGTTTGGTGTTTCTGACAAATTTCTCAACTACTTGCTTAGCAAGTTCAGGTGTTACTTCCAGTTTGTTAAAGGAAGACTGAGCGATTAAAGAGATGATAGCTCCCTCAAGCTCACGTATATTTGTTTTGACTGACTTGGCCACATACGAAATAATGTCGTCTGACAATTCAACACCATCTCTATACAATTTGTTTTTTAAAATTGAAACACGCGTTTCATAATCAGGTTTTTGGAGTTCAGCAGAAAGCCCCCACTTAAATCGGGATAGTAATCGCTGCTCTATGTCTTGCATATCAACTGGTGCTTTGTCAGAAGTTAGGATGACCTGTTTTCCATTTTGATGTAAGTGGTTGAAAATATGAAAGAACACATCTTGCGTCCCAGACTTTCCTGAAAAAAACTGTACGTCATCAATGATTAATACATCGATGAGTTGGTAGAAGTGAATGAAGTCATTCCTATTGTTTTTCTTTATGGCGTCAATGTATTGTTGGGTAAATTTTTCAGCAGAAATATATAGCACAGTTTTCTCAGGATAATTTTCCTTGACTTGAACACCAACGGCGTGTGCAAGATGAGTTTTCCCCAAACCAACGCCTCCAAAAATAAGTAAAGGGTTGAAGGACGTACCACCTGGTCGATTAGCTACTGCAATACCAGCGGATCGTGCAAGTCGGTTGGAGTCGCCTTCCAAAAAATTGTCAAAATTATAGTTGGCATTTAATTGAGATTCAATTTTGAGGTTGCGAATTCCGGGGATTATAAATGGGTTTTTAAGCCCATATGTTTCACCTTGACTTGGCGCTTCAATACTTTGATTGTCAATTCCATTTCGACTAATACTAGGTATTTTTTGTGTAAAGGGAAGCTTACTGCCGTAGGTGTTTTCCATTCTGATAATGTACACCAGTCGTGCATCATCACCGAGTTCTTTATGGAGCGAAGTTTTTAGAATTTTGATGTAATGCTCTTCAATCCATTCGTAGAAAAATTTACTTGGCACTTCTATGTTCAATGCGTTATCATTTAACTTCACTGGCACAATAGGTTTAAACCAAGTCTTAAATGCTTGTGGATCGATATTGTCCTCAACAAAATCTAAGCATTTTTCCCAAACAGATTCAGCAGTTTGCTGCATTATAAGTCGTGTTTTTTATTTTCTATGGGGACTTTTGAAAATATTTTATTTAAAACTTTGTAACAAATATGCATTGAAAAAAAATGAAAAAAAACTTTTTTAGTATTGAATTTTAAGAAACTTTTGTGCATCTTATGGACGAACAAATTAATTTACTTTTGTAAGAAAATCCTTATTGTGTGTAAGAAAAAATTCATCCTTAAATTAAAAACTCGCTATGCGGAAACTGATCAAATGGGTGTCATTCACCATGGTAGTTATGCTACTTATTTTGAGCTTGCAAGAATCGAATGGTTACGCTCCTTAGGGTTAAGTTATGCAAAGCTAGAAAAGCAAGGCATACTGCTGCCAGTGTTATCACTTTCTACAGAGTTCAAACATCCATTATATTTTGATGATGCGATCGAAATTGAAATCTGTATAGATCAAAAACCGAGTTCTATTATTGACTTCTCCTATTCCATTTATAATCATGACAAAAGACTTTGTACAACTGCCAAAACCCGATTAACTTTTGTCAGTGCTGAGACCAAAAAAATCATGCGTTGTCCAGCGTTTTTTATTGATGCTATTAGTGATTGACCCACACTTCCAAAACATCTCCATCTAGCTCAGCAACCGATGCTGGTGCGTTGGTAAATGATGATGTGTCTGGTGCCAATATCCCATCTCCAAATGTTCCCTGCCCTGTGAATACTTTTGCCTCATCCCACATGCCAGCATCAATGAAATACTGAAGCGTTTTGGCACCACCCTCTACCAAAACGGATTGTATGTTTTTGAGATATAAGTCGCTCAAAATTTGTTCCAATCCACTGTTGGAAAAATCTATAGAAACATAGTTTATATGTTTATCGACTCGCGAATGATTATTTGTGTAAACGATCACTTTTTGATCGGCTGCAAACAGTTTGGCATTACGATTTATCTTTTCATTTGGGTCGATCAGAATTCGAGTGGGAGAGGGGCCATCAATTCGCCTGGTGGTTAAGGCGGGGTTATCGTCAACAGCAGTTTGGCTCCCAATTAAAATCGATTGTTCTTCAGCGCGCCATTGATGTGCCAATGTTCTCGAAATTGAATTGCTGATCCAAACAGGTAAATTGTTTTTTTTGTGCTTTGGAGCAATGTATCCATCTTTTGTTTTTACCCATTTTAATATCACATAAGGACGTTTGTTGTGGATCGCAGTGAGGAAACGTTTGTTGAGTGATTTGCAAGACTCCTCTTCCACGCCAAGGTCAACTTTTATGCCTGCATTGCGTAGTTTCTCAACCCCCTGTCCATTTACTTTTTCAAATGGGTCAAGCATTCCAACAACCACATGCCGAATACCACTTTGAATAATTAAATCTGTACAAGGTGGGGTTTTGCCATGATGACTACAAGGCTCTAAATTGACATATAAAGTGGATGTTGGCAAAGTACTCGTATCTTGAACAGAACGAATGGCGTATACTTCTGCATGTGGTTCTCCCGCTTTTTGATGCCAACCCGATCCAATGACCTTATTGTTGGACACAACGACAGACCCAACCAGTGGGTTGGGAAAGGTGTTTCCTAGCCCTCGCTGTGCCAGCTCGATACATTTGTTCATAAATTTGGAGTGACTCATACCAAATTTGATTGTAAATTTAAACAACAAAAATAAGCTAAAGAAATGGCAACAGACCAATGGGAGATTCGTTTGGTGCGTCCTGAGGATAATGTTATTTTGGCACAAGTCTTACGAGAGGTGCTGATCGAAATGAAGGTTCCATTCGATGGAACTGCTTTATCCGACCCCGAAGTCGATGCAATGTATGATGCCTATCAATATGTAAACGCCGATTATTGGGTCGTGTGTTATCGAAATCGTATTTTGGGAGGTGCTGGTATTGCACCCTTGCGTAATGGACCTGATGGGTATTGTGAGTTGCAAAAAATGTATTTTCTTCCAAAGGCAAGAGGAAATGGGTTGGGTAGTCAAATGATGCACAAATGTTTGCAACAAGCCCAGAGGTTTGGCTTTACAGATTGCTATCTTGAAACAATGCCGAATATGATGCACGCTCAAAAACTATATCAAAAATTTGGATTTGAATATATCGAACATCCACTAGGCAATACTGGTCATTGTTCTTGTCCTGTATGGATGGTTAAATCGTTGCGAGATGACACATAAGGAATTTCGATTATTTTTTGATAAAAAGATGACTGCTGTCTATCCAAAAACAGAGGTCGATTCTCTATATGCCCAACTGGTAGAGTTTGCCCTCAAAAGGAGTCGTGCTGAGATGATTTTAAATAGTGATGAAATAATAGAGAAAAATAGCCTTAGGAACTTGGTTGAATATATCACTCGACTTGAAAAAAAAGAACCGATACAATATATAACAGGACAAGTCACTTTTGCAGAAGTACCTGTCAATGTCAATAATAATGTATTGATTCCAAGACCCGAAACAGAGAGTTTGGTCTATTGGATGAAAGAGCAAGAACAACAGAACTCCAGTGTTTTAGATATCTGCACAGGAAGTGGCTGCATCGCTTTTGCACTCGAAAAACATTTGAACGCCAAAGTCAATGCTTGGGACATCTCTCACAAAGCAATTCAACTTGCAAAGCAAACAGCAAAGTCGATTGGATCGTCTGTAAACTTTTCAAATGTTGATATACTTTCAACAATTGATACCGAACAGAGATGGGACATTATCGTTTCGAATCCTCCTTATGTATTGGAAGAGGAAAGAGTAGAAATCGGTGACAATGTACTCCATTACGAACCCCACTTGGCACTGTTTACAGCTGCCGACGATTCGATACAATTTTATCGTGCAATCATCCAATTTGCTGCAAAACACTTATGTCCTGGTGGAAGACTGTATTTTGAGATAAACCCAAAGACTTTTGAGCAGGTGATATCGTTTTTAAAAGTGATGAAATTTGTCGATATTGTAGTCGAAAATGATATAGGAAACACTGCCCGAATGTTGGTCGCGAAAACTACAAAATGAAACAAATCAGGGAGCATGTACTGGCTTTGCGCAAGGCCCTGCACGATCACAACTACAGATACTATGTGCTAGACGATCCAATCATCAGTGATTATGAGTTTGATCAAAAGCTACGAGAGTTAGCCGATCTTGAAAAACAATATCCCGAGTTTTTCGATCCCAATTCACCCACCCTGCGTGTTGGAGGAACAATCAATAAAAATTTCCCAACGATCACGCACGAGTTTCCGATGTACTCGTTGGACAATGCCTATAACGAACAAGAACTATGTGATTGGGAAAAACGAATTCAAAAACGACTCGGAACAGATGCTGTTACATACACCTGTGAACTCAAATTTGATGGTGTTTCCATCAGCTTGACTTACGAGAATGGTATGTTGGAACAAGCAGTGACTAGAGGAGATGGTACACAAGGTGATGAAGTCACTCAAAATATTCGTACAATCCCCACAGTTCCTCTCCAATTGCGTGGAGACTTCACTGATCGTTTTGCCATTAGAGGTGAAATTGTATTGCCAATTGATGGATTCAACAAAATGAATGAAGAACGAGTGGCCCTGGGAGAAGAGCCCTACAGAAACCCTCGTAACACAGCTTCAGGTACATTAAAATTGCAAAACAGTTCGATGGTTGCCAAGCGTCCTCTACAGTGTTTTTTGTATCAAATGATTGCAGATCGAAGTTTATTTTCCACCCAACTAGAGAGTCTTCAAACAGCACGAAAACTGGGATTTCATGTTCCTGAGCATTACACGCTTGCATCATCGATTGATGAAGTCATGCATTTTATTTCACACTGGGAGAAAGATCGTTCAAACCTTCCCTTCGAAATCGATGGCATTGTCATCAAGGTTAATAACATATCTCAACAAGACGAATTGGGCTACACATCCAAATCTCCAAGATGGGCAATTGCATATAAGTTTAAGGCAGAAAGCACCTATGCTATTTTAGAATCTGTTCAATTCCAAGTTGGTCGAACTGGGGCAATCACGCCAGTTGCAGTACTCGATCCTGTAGTATTGGGTGGAACTGTTGTCAAGAGAGCCTCCTTGCACAATGCAGACCAAATCGAAAAACTCGATTTGTATTATGGTGATTCGGTAGCGATTGAAAAAGGTGGCGAAATTATTCCAAAGATCACATCTGTCGATCGAAACAAAAGGAGTATTGAAGCCAAGAAAGTATTGTATGCGAGCCATTGTCCCGATTGTCAAACAGAATTGATAAGAATTGAAGGCGAGGCAGATCATTATTGTCCAAACCATGAAGGTTGTCCAACCCAAATTGTGGGGAGAATCCAACACTTTATTTCTCGCAAGGCGATGAATATATATGGCCTTGGTAGTGAAACAATTGAACTGCTATATCAACAGCGATTGATTGTCTCGTATGCAGATTTATATGCATTGACCTACGATCAACTTATTCCTTTGGAAAGAATGGCCGACAAATCAGTCCAAAACATATTGGACGCCATTGAGGAGTCGAAAAAAGTACCTTTCGAGCGATTGCTTTTTGCTTTGGGCATTCGATATGTTGGACAAACAGTTGCCAAAAAGCTGGCTTATCATTTTGGTTCAATCGATGCACTCGCCAAGGCAGATGTCGATACACTTGTTGAGGTTGAGGAAATTGGCTCTAGAATTGCAGAAAGTGTCGTAGATTTTTTTACCTCACTCACAAACATCCAAATCATAGACCAACTAAAAATGTATGGGCTGCAATTCGAAAGTAAGTTGTGCGAGCATCAACCAATTTCAAACACACTTTCAGGTCAATCATTTGTTATTTCTGGAGTATTTAGTTCGTATAGTCGAGATGAAATCAAAAAGTTGATTGAAGATCATGGGGGTAAAATTTCAGGGTCCTTATCTTCAAAAACAACCTATCTGCTTGCAGGAGAAAATATGGGTCCAAAAAAGCGAATCAAAGCTGTCGAGCTAGGCATATCCGTTATTGATGAGGTAAGCTTTCTATCGATGATTTCTTCTTAATGTTATAAATATAACATTTTGTTTTCTTTTTAAAAAAGAATCGAAATTATCATGTTTTGAACAGTGGAATCACTAATTTTGCTCACTGAAAATGTTTATAAATCGAGTTGTTGAAAAAGCTCTAGATGAGCTTTCGAGTCGTACAGTAAATAAGCCTGATGCTGTTCGGTCTGTCATTTGTTTGATTGATTTGAGCATCTTGAATGAGCCAAATTTGAACAACTATATCGTAGAGATTTTCGGAATAAAAAAGAATAAAATCATGACTGTGTATTATGCGCCAAAGCAATCGAAAGAATTAACATCCTACAGTCCTTTGCTTTGCAATCGCCACCTGCATTGGGATGGCACACTTATTCATCCGATGAAGAAGAGGATTATGTCCAAAAAATATGATTTGTTGTTCAATTTTTTTATGAATGACAATCGCACGCTACAGTCTATTTCTTCTCACGTAAAAGCAGATTTTAGAGTTGGCTATGCAACAGTCGATCACAGACTGAATGACTTGATGCTTGGAAATGAAAACAATTCAGCTGAGCTATTTTTTAACACTTTCAATAACTTTTTCTTTAAAATCAGCACTGAATGAGCAAGTCCCAATTTAGTGGAACTGGAGTTGCAGTCGTCACTCCATTTACTTCAAGTTTTGAGGTAGATTATAAGTCTCTTCGTCAACTCATTGATTATTTGATTGAAAATGATATCGATTATTTGGTGGCTATGGGTACAACTGCAGAGTCATCAACCATTTCTGTTAAAGAGAAGAAACAGATTTTTGACTGTTTTATCGAAACAACTGCCAATCGTGTACCCTTGATCATGGGACTTGGGGGCAACAACACTGCTGCACTGGTAAAATCACTACAACAGGTTGACACGAAGGGGTTTTCGGCTATATTATCAGTTTCACCCTATTACAACAAACCAACGCAAGAGGGGATTTATAGACATTACAAAGCTTTGGACGCAGCAACCCCATTGCCACTCATATTATATAATGTTCCTGGAAGGACTGCTGCAAATATGACTGCTGAAACAACATTGAGAATTGCGCATGACTGCCCAAATGTGATTGGTATTAAAGAAGCCAGCGGGGATCTGGTGCAAGGAAGGGAAATTCTTAAGGGTCGACCAGACGGGTTTATTGTTGTTTCTGGTGATGATGAAACAGCAATCCCATTGATTCAATATGGTGCTGAGGGTGTTATTTCAGTCATTGGTGGTGGATTCCCAAATTTGTTTAAATCAGGCGTACAAGCTGCAATCGAAGGGGATCACAAAAAGGCTGATGAAATCGCAAATCTCGTTCAATCAATCGCTGATCTAGTGTATTCTGAAGGCAATCCAGGTGGGATCAAGGCAGTGCTTACATTTCGTGGCATGATCGAGAATCAACTTCGGTTACCTTTAATTCCAGTTTCTGAGGCAGTTCGATCAGCGTTAAAAACTTTTGTTGATAAGTACGATTAGCGTTGGGTTTTTTGTTCAATTGTCTAACTTTACACCATGCAACAACTAAAACTTAAAATATCATTTCTAGGATTGATTTGTATTCTCCTCCATTCTTGTGGGCCCTATCAAAAAGCACTGAAGAGTGAAGATATAATACTCAAGTATAACATGGCTGAAGCCTATTATGATGAGAGTGATTTTCGAAGAGCAAAAGGACTTTTCGAGCAATTAAAACCAATTTATAGAGGCAAGCCACAGTCAGAACGAATCACTTACTTTTATGCAAACTGCTTGCTTAATACAAAGTCCTACATCTCAGCAGCTTACGAATTTGAGTCCTTTACCAAAGCATTTCCCAACAGTGACAAACTAGAGGAGGCTTATTATCTCATTGCTTTTGCTTATGCTGAGATTTCTCCTGTGTACAGCTTAGATCAAAAAGATTCTGAAGAAGCCTTAAACAAATTGCAAGACTATATCAATCGTTATCCCAATAGCGAACGCATGGGAGAAGTCAATAATTTGGTGGAGGAATTGTTACGAAAACTCGAGCGAAAGTCTTTTGAAAATGCTAGACAGTTTTACACTATCAGGGATTATAAAGCAGCTATCAAAGCAATTGACAATTTCATAGGCGATTTTCCAGGGACTCCTTTTCGAGAGGAAGCGATGTTTGTAAAGTTTAAATCTGCTGCTATACTCGCCGTCAATAGTGTTTTTTCAAAGAAAGAAAAACGCCTCGAAAATGCAGTTGCTTATTATGATGATTTTATAAGATCTTATCCTGATTCTGAGTTTATTGAACAGACGAATATGATTAGAAATGATATCGAGAAAGAAATTACTACATTTGCATTCAATTAAAAATACGGTATGTCGATTAAAAATTCTAATGCACCAGATACTACGGTAACTTATAACCGAAACGAGCTTGATGAACCAACAGGAAACATCTACAAGACTGTTTCTATACTTGCCAAACGTTCGATTCAGATCAATGAAGAACTGCGCACAGAACTTTTTGAGAAGTTAGATGAGTTTGCTACCCCCATTGAAACACTAGAAGAGATTTTTGAAAATAAAGAACAAATTGAAGTTTCTAGATTTTATGAAAAGCTACCCAAGCCTCACGCTGTAGCTGTTGAACAGTGGTTAGCAGAAAAAATATATTATCGTCATACTGACGAAACACCTAAGTAAATGTTTCCTGCCTTACATGCCAAAAAGGTACTACTTGGCATTTCTGGAAGCATAGCCGCCTACAAGACTCCTTTAATCGTTCGTGCGCTGATCAAAGCTGGCGCAGAAGTGCAAGTGGTCATGACCCCTGCTTCTAAGTCGTTTGTTGCACCACTATCATTATCGACTGTTTCCAACAAGCCTGTTTATTCAGAATTTGTTGAAAGCGAAGATGATTTGTGGAATAATCATGTCGATCTTGGGCTTTGGGCAGATCTCATGCTGATTGCACCTGCCTCTGCCAACACTATATCTAAAATGTCACAAGCCACTTGTGACAACCTCTTACTTGCAATTTATCTCTCTGCCAAATGCCCTGTCTATTTTGCTCCTGCTATGGATTTGGATATGCACGAACATCCTGCTACTCAAGTGGCAATTCAACAACTGGTGTTTCGTAACAACATACATATCCCTGCACAAGAAGGGGAATTGGCCAGTGGTTTGCAAGGGATTGGACGTATGCAAGAGCCAGATCAGATTGTAGATTTTATCGAAAAAGATTTAGCTGCCAAAATGCCTCTCATGGGTCAAAATATATTGATTACTGCTGGCCCAACATACGAACCTATAGATCCAGTTCGTTATATAGGTAATCACTCATCAGGTAAAATGGGTTACGCAATTGCAAATGAAGCTGCTTCACAAGGCGCAGAAGTAGTATTGGTCTCAGGCCCAACTGATGAAATCCCGATTCATCCAGCCATCAAGCTTGTGAGAACCAATACTGCCGATGAAATGCTTGAAGCTTGTTTACAAGATTTTAATGATTGTAATATACTTGTGATGGCTGCTGCAGTTTCTGATTACAAACCAAAGAATTTGAAGAAAAATAAAATAAAGAAGAGCGAGAATACTTCATCCATCGAACTGGTAAAAACAGTTGATATCCTTCAACAATTGGGAGAAAAAAAATCGAATCAGTTGCTCGTTGGGTTTTCACTTGAAACAGAAAACGAATTGGCTAATGCAAAAACAAAACTTCAGAAAAAAAATCTCGATGCAATCGTGCTGAATTCCCTGGTAGATAAAGGAGCTGGCTTTCAACACAATACAAATAAAATCACTTTTATCCCTGCCAAAGGAAAACACAGAACCTATCCCTTAAAAAACAAATCTGAAGTTGCTGTTGATATATTAGACGAAATTAAATCAATGATCGATGCATAAACTATTCCTGTTTTTTATTGTTTCTAGCATTTCATTTGCACAGGTAATCGACTGCAAAATTAACGTGAATGCAGACTTGGTCGACCAAACAAATAGTCAGATTTTTGAAACCCTTGAGCAAGAGTTAAACGAATTTGTGTCTTCGACAAAATGGGTTGATATTCGAGCAGAGGATTACAATAAAATCAACTGTACAATGTTGATCTCGATTCAGAATTATAACAACAACGAATTTCAAGCCAGTTTGCAAATTCAGTCCTCACGCCCTGTTTTTGGATCAACCTACGTAACCCCTCTTTTGAATCGAAAGGACGATGATTTCAATTTTGATTATCAGGAATTTGAATCTTTAAATTTTAACCCCAACAGTACCAATACATCTCTTGTATCATTGATTAGTTACTATGTTTATGTGACTCTTGGGATTGATGCTGATTCGTTTTTGCTAAATGGGGGAGATGTCTATTTCAATCAGGCACGAAAAATTGTTGATTTATCTCAATCCAATCGCTTTTCAGGGTGGAAACAGTCTGAAAAAAGAACCAATAGATATTGGCTTATTGACCAGCTGAGCACGAATCCCTTTTCTCTTTTTAGACAAGCCATATATGATTATCATCTCAATGGGTTGGACGTGATGTCTTCTCAGCCAGAAGCTGGCAAACAAGCCATTGCCAAGAGTGTTTCGGACTTAAAGACCTTGTCTGATAGTCGCCCAAACAGCTTGGTTGCACAATTGTTTTTTGACGCCAAAGCAGATGAAGTTGTTCAGATTTTTGGAGGAGGCCCTTCATTCGATACCTCACAACTTGTGGATGACTTAAATCGGGTTGCGCCTTTTTTTACTGCCAAATGGTCTCAAATTCAATAGACGAATATCTCTGAAAAAGTTATATTTGATTTTCATTAATTTTTTTGATTCGTTGTTACAGTCCATTTCGATAGTCAATTTTGCTCTCATAGACGACATCCAATCTGATTTTGGTCCTCAACTTAATGTTGTGACAGGCGAAACAGGCTCTGGAAAGTCGATTGTGATGGATGCCCTTTCTGTCGTTTTGGGTGCTAGAGCAGACTTGTCAGCTGTTCGAGATGCTTCCAAAAAGTGCATCGTCGAAGTTGTATTTGATTTGTCAAAGTCTTCATTACGTTCAGTTTTTGATGATTTAGAAGTTGATTTTGATGTTGAAACAATTTTGAGGAGAGAGATTTTACCCTCTGGAAAATCACGCTCATTTATCAACGACACTCCTGTTCAGCTGGACAAATTGCGATTTCTTGGATCAGAACTTGTTGACTTGCATTCTCAACATCAAACTTCGCAATTGGCAAATTCGGCATTTCATTTTGACTTGTTGGACACCTTTTCTGGCGCAATGGATTTGAGGTCTGACTTTCAAGACGCTTTATCGACTGCAAAACAAATTGAAAAGAAATATCATGAACTTCTCGAAGCCCAACGAGCTGCTAAGGAGTCTTTTGACTATAACTCCTTTCTTTTGGAAGAATTAAAAGTGTTAGAACTGCAAAATGATATGCAATCTACACTGGAGGATGAACGAAATTTGCTGCAGCATGCGCATGATATCAAAGAAAATATTCATCAGATTTTGGCAATTGCGACGAAAGAAAATCTTGGATTGACTGATCAATTAAGCCAATGTAAAATGGGCTTGCAAAAGCTCGAGTCATTTAGTGAACAGTTTCAAGCATTATCGCAGCGATTGGACAGTATGTGGATTGAATGGTCTGATATTCAAGCGACTTTATCGACACTCGACGATGACTTGGCTGTTGACCCTGCACGTCTTGAAGTTGTGAATCAAACACTGAGTAAGATTTATGCGCTCCAACAAAAACACCAAGTTGCTGATGTTGAGGGATTGATGAAAAAAGAACAGCAATTATCAGCACTTTGCCAAGTGGTTACTGAAGGGGATGATGAGATCAAAATCGAAAAGCAGCGTCTTGAAAAGGCAGAGAATAAGGCTTGGGATTTATCTAAAAATCTGGCTACACTTCGAAGAAATCATGTAAACGAACTAGCAGATGAGCTCACGACACGTCTCAAAAAACTAGGGATGGAACACGCTCGCTTTGATTTTCAATTAGATACAGAGTCAACCCTAAGCTCTACAGGATCTGACACCCTCACAGTTTTATTTTCGGCCAACAAAGGCATCGACTTTTCAGAGCTACGTAAGATTGCCTCAGGTGGTGAACGTTCGAGAATTATGCTTGTTATCAAGTCGATACTTGCAAAAAATGACCACTGTCCAACAATGATTTTGGATGAAATCGACACAGGTGTTTCAGGTGAGATGGCAAAAGCAATGGGTGATTTTATGCGAGAGATCAGTCAACATACACAGTTGATATCTATTACTCACCTGCCACAAATTGCTGCAATGGGTACTTCGCATATCAAAGTGTATAAAACCACAGATGATGAAACTACTCGTACGCGTGTAAAGACGTTGGTAGGCGAGGATCGAGTAATAGAAATTGCGCAAATGATCGATGGAAATCAAATTACGCAAACTGCACGCACGTACGCAAAAAAATTATTGAATTAGTACTATCTTTATAAAAATTTTTTTATGCCTTATAACTTGCTAAAAGGAAAGAAAGGAATCATATTCGGCGCATTAGATGAAAAATCTATTGCTTGGCAAACTGCTACTCGTGTTCATGAAGAAGGTGGTAAATTTGTTTTAACGAATGCACCTGTTGCCATGCGCATGGGCGCAATTAATGACCTTGCTGAGGAAACAAAATCGCAAGTGATTCCAGCAGATGCGACATGTATTGAAGATTTGGAAAACCTAATTGACCAGTCGATTGTGATTTTAGGAGGTAAGATCGACTTTGTTTTGCACTCAATTGGCATGTCAGTCAATGTGCGAAAAGGAAAGTCATATACTGACCAAAACCACAGCTGGACAGCGAAGGGTTGGGATGTTTCAGCTGGTTCGTTTCACAAGCTCATGCAAGTCTTATATAAGAAAGATGCAATTAACGAATGGGGTAGTATTGTTGCGTTGAGCTATATTGCTGCCCAACGAGTTTTTCCCGATTACAATGACATGGCTGATAACAAGGCTTACCTAGAATCTATTGCGAGAAGTTTTGGATACTTCTTTGGCAGAGATAAGAAGGTTAGGGTCAACACCATATCACAATCGCCCACGCCTACCACAGCTGGTAAAGGTGTAAAAGGCTTTGATGGTTTTATATCATATGCTGAAAAAATGTCACCTTTAGGAAACGCAACAGCACTTGATTGCGCAAATTACACGATCACTTTGTTTTCCGATTTGACTAAAAGGGTCACACTGCAAAACCTCTATAATGATGGTGGTTTTTCAAATATGGGCGTGAGTGGTGCTGTCATGGACATGATTGACAATCATAAGTAAAATAAATCGATCATTTATGGCTTTATTAAGCGGTCTTACCAAACAGATTGGATCGTTAAATCAATTGCGTTTAATTTTTATATTTTTTCTCTTTTCCTTTATTGTTTGGCTGTCTTCGAAAATGTCGGAAACACACACTGCTGGTGTTGAAATACAATTTGAATTTAAAGATGAAACTTTTGAAGTCTATCGAACAAATAATGAAATACTAGCGACTGAGTTTATTGTTTCTGGAACAGGTTTTCGTTTGCTTTCCGCTCGATTTATAACACCAACTGTTTTTCTATCTATGTCGGATGCTCAAATGGATGGAGATAGGATTTATTTCACCCAACAAGATTTAATTTCTGCTGTAGAATCGCACTTTCGAAATGTGTTTCGAGTTAATCAGCTATCTCTCAAAAGACTTGATGCCCCGTTCATTCAATCTGCATCAAAAAGAGTACCTGTGCGACTCGATCAGGACTTGATACCAGCGGATGGTCATGCGTGGTCAAGTGAACGACAAATTGTTCCAGACTCTCTCACAGTCTTTGGATTGCCTTCACAAGTTGATACTTTAATGTATGCACTTTTAGATAGTCCAAAGAAAAAAATATTCAATAGTTCTTTCGACCAAAAATTAGCATTAACAATTGATATGCAGTCAAATTTTAAGTGGAGTCAGATAAAGGTTCATGTTTCGCAAAACATCTCTCGCTACACACAAGTTGAACTTCGCCTACCTGTCGAAGTAATCGACTCCGATGAAAAAATTGATGTGAGTTTGATTCCAGCATTTGTTTTGGTCAATCTTCGTGTTCCCATTGAAAGAGTTCGTCAGATTGAGCCATCACAGTTTGTTTTAGGATGTCGATTGCCTTCTGATACAACTGCACAATATTTAGAAGTTAATTTTGAGAAAATACCTGAGGATATCATGGTTAAAGATATCACGCCAAAACAAGTACGTTATTTTTTAGATTGATGGTACAGATCGCAGTTACAGGAAATATGGGATGTGGTAAAACCACAATTTGTAAGATGATGGAGAATGAAGGTATTCCTGTTTACTATTCTGACGTTTGTGCCAAACAGTTGATGAATCAAAATGAATTATTGATGGACTCAATAAAAGAGCGTTTCGGTGAAGAATCCTATCACGATGGTTTGCTCAATCGGAAATGGATTGCAAGTATAGTCTTTGACGATTCAACTGCTCTAAACGATTTAAACAATTTGGTCCATCCTGTTGTTCAAAAAGACTATTTGGATTGGGTTTCTCAACAAACAAAGGATATCGTTGCCTACGAATCTGCAATACTGATTGAGCATGGAAATCAAGATAATTTTGATGTTGTGATTTTAGTTCAATGCCAAGAAAAAATTCGATTTGAACGCATCCAAAAACGTGATGGCTTGACCTTGAATCAAGTACAAGAACGCACACGTTTTCAGTGGCCAGAGGAAGAAAAAATTAAATATGCTGACTATTTGATTGAAAACACAGCGCTTGAACAAGCAAAACAGCAACTCAATTCTGTTATATTATCTATTCGTAAACAATTGCAGAAAGATTAATTATTTTTGAATATGAATCGTGGGTTCTTTCCATTATTGATTTTCTTGATGACACTCTCCCTGATAGGGATTATTCTCATCCAACGATCATGGATCAATAAAAACGAGATCAATTTTGAGCGACAGTTTGTGTTAAGTGTTAGTGCTGCAATTTCAGAGGTTTCTTCTCAAATAAAGGAGCGAGAACTACTTGATTATTTATCTGCTTATCAAAAAATGATCGATAGTATTGGAACGCCGAGATACTCTGAATTGACAGAGGTTTTTGAGTATATCGATCGTAGCCCTGATGCTGATGTTTCCTATTTTTATCAACAAGGAATTATTGAAGATGATTACAACATCTCTTTGCAAACTTTCGACTCGTTGAGCAACGATTCTGCACCCATTTTAGATTATAGAAGAATTAAATCACTAACCATAATTGATGAAAGTTTTGAGCGAGAAAAAGAGAATATGAGCTCAACCGAGCGATTGCAACGAATCGAGAGAATGTCATCAATGGACAAAGCTCGTTATGAAACGATTTTTATGGATTTTGCTGATACAAAGCCAATTCAAATGAGGGTCAATAACCTTGAACTTGAATTGCTGTTACGTCAGGAATTTCTTTTAAGAGAAATCAGAATCCCATTTGAATTTCGTGTTTTTGAAGGAAATCAAGCGACTATTGTTGGATCTGAAAACTATTTGTCAACTCTCAATGAAAGACAATTTAAAACCCCTTTATTCATTCGCGATGATGAATCAAATCGCTATGAGCTTCGGATTGCATTTCCATATCTAGATCGTTTCATTGAAGAGTCTATTTACAACACGCTATTGCTTTCTTTCTTGTTTACGCTGATTATTTTGGGTGTTTTTGCAGCATCTCTATTTCAGATATTAAAACAAAAAAAGATATCAGAAATCAAGTCAGATTTTATCAATAATATGACACATGAGTTTAAGACACCCATTGCAACGATTCATTTGGCACTTGATGCATTGAATAATAAAGGGGTTTTAAAAGATTCTAAAAAGTTTGATGGGTATTTAGAGATGATTAGAGACGAGAACAAGCGTTTACATACCCACGTTGAAAATGTATTGCAAATTTCACAGCTTGAAAAGCGAGAATTAGATTTGGAAAAACAAAACATCGATCCTCATCTGACTATTCAAAGTGCCCTTGATCATGTTCGACTCATCATTCAAAATCGTGGTGGACAGCTGATACAGCAGTTCTCAAAAGACCCTGTACAATTGTTTATTTCCTCAGTCCACATGACAAATGTTTGGGTAAATCTCCTTGACAATGCGATTAAGTATTCAAACAAAGAGCTCCTTGTTGAGATTAAAACAAGCGTAGATGAAAAAGGGTTTACTGTCAAAATTAAAGACAAAGGAATCGGAATAACAGCTGCAGTACGCAAACGAATATTTGACAAGTTTTATCGAGAATCTTCTGGCAATATTCACAATGTAAAAGGTCATGGATTAGGACTGGCCTATGTTAAACAAATAATACAAATGCACTCTGGCACGATATCTGTTTCTAGTGCACCAAATCAAGGAAGCACATTCACTGTGTTTTTGCCTTTTTAAATATTCTAAAATGAAAGCAAGAAATAAACACGTATTGTTAGTTGAAGACGATTTAAACTTTGGTACAATATTGAGAGATTATTTGCAGCTAAATGGATATAAAGTTGTACTCGCTCGAAATGGTTTAGAGGGCTATGAAAAGTTTAAAAAGGGTGAGTTCGATATTTGTGTGTTAGATGTTATGATGCCTTATAAAGATGGTTTTTCACTTGCCAAAGAAATTCGATCAAAAAATAAGTCCATTCCAATCGTTTTCCTGACTGCTAAATCGATGAAAGACGATGTGTTGAAAGGTTATAAAATTGGGGCAGATGACTACTTGACAAAGCCCTTTGACTCTGATATTCTGATGAAGAAGTTGGATGTGTTGATTCAGCGCAATGAACAAAATAAAGAAAAATTAAAGCCAAAATCTCGGATTGTCATCGGAGACTTTATCCTCAACCCTCGCTTGCGAACTTTGACTTATAAAAATGATGAAGCTAAAAGCCTTTCACCAAAAGAAAATCAGCTGTTGTTAATGCTGGTTGAAACGCAAGGTGATTTACTTTCAAGAAACAAAGCACTAATCGAAATTTGGAACGATGACAATTATTTTACATCGAGAAGTATGGATGTGTATATCGCAAAGTTGCGTAAGTATTTACGAAGCGATTCCAATATCGAGATTGCAAACATTCATGGTGAGGGTTTTCGCTTGATTACTTCTTAAGACCTAGGATGAAATTTGTTGATTGTTTGTTGTAAATGCTTATTACTCACATGTAAATAACGTTCTGTAGTAGTGATACTACTATGACCAAGCATTTGTTGAACTGAGCTGATATCAGCTCCATTTTCAACTAGGTGTGTTGCAAATGAGTGACGCAAACTGTGTGGACCTATTTTTTTTTGTATGCCTGCAAGCGCTGCAGCTTTTTTTACAATTACAAATATCATATTGCGCGTGAGTTTTGTTTTTCTGTTATTGAGGAACAAAACATCGCTATACCCTTTTTTTCCTTCAACTCTAACGGACAGATACTGATTAACAGTTTCCTGTCCAATTCGACCAATGGGAACAAAACGTTCTTTATCCCCTTTGCCGATTACCTTAACTAATTCTTCTTCAAAAAATAAATCAGAACAACGCAGATTGACGAGTTCACTCACGCGTAATCCACAAGAGTAAAGCATTTCAAGTATGCACCGATTTCTTATCGAAATAGGTTCCTCTCCAGCAAAACTATTGATAAGCTCTTCGACCTCCAAAACAGATAAAGTAATTGGCAAGGTGGTTCCAGTTTTAGGAGGTTCTACTAAATTAACAGGATTGTTGTCGCGCAAGCCCTCTTTGATAAGAAAGTCAAAGAATGATCGAAGACCAGAAAGCAAACGAGATTGAGATGAGGGCTTTACTTCTTTGGCAGTGTCATAAATGAATTGAAGCAATTGATCTGAATCGACTTTGGTTGGACCAAATTTGATTTTGTGTTTCTTTAAGTATGCGATCAGTTTTTGAACATCAAAAACATAATTTTCTAATGTATTTTCCGAAAGCCCCCTTTCGAGAATAAGATATGATTTAAAAGCTATTATACTTTCACTCCAGTTCATATTCGAAGATACATTATATTTACAGCACCTTTAAGTATATTTTGTAAAAGAATAATGAATATAGCAATTATAAATGGTCCAAACCTTAATCTGTTGGGAAAGCGTGAACCTGAGGTGTATGGTAACAAAGATTTTGACGCATATTTTCTTCAACTTCAATCCTCTTTTACTGATGTTTCTTTGACTTATTATCAGTCCAATGTTGAGGGGGAGCTCATCAATGAGATCCAAAGTGTGGGTTTTGATGTTGACGGCATAATTTTAAACGCTGCTGCTTATACACACACTTCTGTTGGTATAGGGGACGCGATCAAAGCGATTGCAGCTCCAGTGATTGAGGTACATATTTCCAACACTTTCGGTCGTGAAGATTTTCGGCACACCTCATTTATAACTCCTAACGCAAAAGGGTTGATCCTTGGTTTTGGACTTGATGTTTATCGTTTGGCCATTGAGAGTTTTTTGCCAAAGCTTTAAATCGGTCGGAGACGATTTGAACTTGCAAGTGTTTTTCTCACCAACCAATCAGTGAGTTTATCTGGAAAATAATAAGCCATTAGCCGGAAAAAAAATTTGTTTTTATGCACAATAAATCTCGTTTTGGGTCTTGGGATGGATATGCACTTGAGTATTAGAGTAGATATTTTTTCAACTGGTAGGGCATTGCGCTCGGCATTTTCAATAATTTGATCAGCTTTTTTGAGTACGTCATAATAATCTGAATCTTTAAACCTATCCATTTTATTAAGATTCTTTTTCCAAATTTCTGTTTTGATTGGGCCAGGCTCAATGGCAATGACTTGGACGCCATACTGGCTTAATTCTCTTCGATAAACGTCGTTTATACTTTCCAGTGCATGTTTTGAAATACAGTATGCGCCATTGAATGGCGAATTGAATAGTCCTGAAACTGAGCTGATATTGATGATGCGACCTGATTGTTTGTTTGAGGAGGATTTCAATAATGGCAGAAAGAGATTTGTTATTCGACGAACAGACTTGACATTAACATCAAGTTGCATTTCAAATTCTTCTTCTGTTAAGAGTTCTAAGGGACCTGGTACTGCAATACCAGCGTTGTTGACCAGTGCTGCTACATGATCACAATTCTCAAAAACAATTCTTGATGCTTTGATAACCTCATCATGATTTTGTACATCAAACTGCAGTGGCGTAAATCGAGTTGTATAGAATGAAGACAACTCATCAGCATCCTCTTTTTTTCTAACACTCCCATAAATATGATATCCTTTTTGGTGCAATAAATCAAGTGTTGCCCTGCCAATACCTGTCGAAACTCCTGTAATAATGATGTTTTTGCTCAAGATTACTAAATGATTTAAGATTATACCAAATAAATAAAAGCTGTCAATGGGCTACTTATCTTTAGTGATTTTCAAAGCCGCGAGATGTATTAAATATGTATAACCTCATCGTAGGCAGCAGCAACTGCTTCCATTACCGCCTCACTCATGGTTGGATGGGGGTGTACTGTTTTTAAAATTTCATGACCAGTTGTTTCGAGCTTTCGTCCAACAACTGCTTCTGCAATCATGTCAGTGACGCCAGCACCAATCATATGACAACCAAGCCATTCTCCATATTTGGCATCAAAAATAACTTTTACAAAACCATCGGTATGACCTCCAGCCTGGGCTTTGCCTGAAGCGGTAAATGGAAATTTACCAACTTTAATTTCATATCCTTTTTCTTTTGCTTGCTCCTCAGTATAACCAACAGAGGCAACCTCAGGAAAGCAGTAGGTGCAGCCTGGGATATTATTATAATCGATGGGCTCTACATGATGACCTGCAATTTTTTCAACACACAATATTCCTTCAGCAGAGGCAACATGCGCCAGTGCTTGTCCAGAAATGACATCTCCAATCGCATAGTATCCTGGGACATTTGTTTGATAATAATCGTCCACTAAAATTTTGTCTCTATCTGTGGCAATGCCAAGTTCTTCTAAACCTATGTTTTCGATGTTTGTTTTGATTCCAACTGCTGACAAGACGATGTCAGCAGAAATTTCTTCTTCACCATCTTTTGTTTTGATGGTAGCCTTAACAACTTTGCCACTTGTATTTACTTTGGTGACTTCTGCGCTGGTAATAACCTTAATTCCACTCATTGTGAAACTTCTTTCCATTTGTTTTGAAATTTCATGATCTTCAACAGGAATGATTTTAGGCATATACTCAACTAGGGTTACGTCAGTACCCATGGCATTGTAGAAATAAGCAAACTCAACACCAATCGCACCAGAACCAACAACAATCAGTTTCTTTGGTTGTTTTGGAAGTGTCATTGCTTCGCGATAGCCTATGACTTTCTTACCATCTTGAGGAATACTCGCGAGTTCTCTAGATCGTGCACCAGTTGCAATAATGACATGATTTGCTTCATATTCTGTTTCGCTTCCATCTTCATTATTGACAGCTACTTTTTTGCCAGCTTTTAGCGTGCCACGACCCATGATGACTTCAATTTTATTTTTCTTCATCAAAAACTGAACGCCCTTGCTCATTGTGCCAGCAACATTTCGACTTCGATTGACGACTGCATCGAAATCCTTACCATAATTTTCGATCGTCAAGCCATAGTCGTCGGCATGTTTGAGGTAGTTGAACACCTGAGCAGATTTCAAAAGCGCTTTTGTCGGAATACATCCCCAGTTCAAGCATACACCACCCAAGTTTTCTTTTTCTATTATAGCAGTTTTAAGCCCCAACTGTGATGCTCGTATTGCAGTAACATATCCTCCAGGACCACTTCCTAAAACAATAATATCAAACTTACTCATGTCAAATATTTATTTAGCGAAAATACGAAACGAAACACGAATTTAATAGGGAAAATGGAATAACTATGATTTAAAATTTAAGCTCACTGAGTTTACGCAATATCTTCGTTTGGATGGGGTAGGGCCGTCAGCAAAAACATGCCCCAGATGACTGCCACAGTTTTCACATAAAATTTCAATCCGAATCATGCCATTACTGTGATCGGGTTCGTAGCGAATTTTACCATCAATCGAATCGGAGAAACTCGGCCAACCACAGTTACTTTCAAACTTGTGATCACTTGCAAAAAGGGGTTCTTTACAGCCTTTACAAATATAAGTGCCATTTTCAAAATGAAGGTTATATTTTCCTGTGTGTGGATACTCTGTTCCCTTTTCTCTCATAACGCGATAGGACTTGTCATCTAGAATTTTTCTCCAATGCTCTTCAGATTTTTTAAAGGCTTGCTTACTCATCGGAAACAAAAGATAGTGCAACTGAATTGATACAATGTCTTTGTCCTGTCGTTTGGGGAGGGCCATCATTAAAAAGATGCCCTAAATGACCACCACAACTCGAACAGATCAGCTCTATTCTTGTATAAACGAGTTTATTGTCTTTTTTGTAGGATACAGCCCCCTCAACTGCTCTATCGAATGCAGGCCATCCACTCCCAGAATCATATTTATGATCTGAGTTGTAAAGTGGAGCTTCACAACCTGCACATTTATAAACCCCTTCCTTGTAGTGGTTGTTGTATAAGCCTGAAAAGGGTCTTTCAGTACCAGCCTCACGCAAAACATAGTAGGCATTATCGTTAAGATGCGCTTTCCATTCTGAATCAGTCTTCTGACAAGACAAATCTTGTGCTGGTGCATTGAGTGTTTTGGGATTTTGCGAACATGCAATGTGGCTAAATATCAATAATATAAATAGAATAAATATCATGGGTGTTGAAATAAGAATTGAACAATATGCTGAACAGTTTTGGGGTCTCTCAATATCCGATGATGCCCAAGACCTGAAGTTAATTTGAGTTGTGAGTTTCGAGACAAATCGTGAAGCGTAATACTGCATTTATAAGGCACTTCTTTGTCATCTTTATCATGGACAATCAACAATGGAATATCGATATCTTTTATACTCATACTTGACGAATATGTTTCAAGTTTTGTGCCAAATTGCTTTTCAACAGTAGTAATCATTCTTTCTGTTATTTTATCAGAAAAATGGAGCTGTTGTGAGAATCGATAAAAGACACCTTTGATAGAATCTCCACTTCCAATGATTGCTGCTGAACGCAATGGTAAACCATTTTTAATTGCTCGTAACAAGCCAAAACCACCCATAGAGTGTGCAATGGCAGCATCAAAAGGCCCAAATTTTTGATTAAGATCCTGAATACAATATGTTAATTCAAGGACATTGGTTTTGTTTCCGGGCGATTGACCATGTGCAGGCATATCAAATGTGAATACCTCACAATTTTCTTTTTGCAATTCGTCTGCAAAGGAAAAGAGTTGTGTTCCTCGACCACTCCAACCATGTAGCAATAAAACTTTCTGTTTCTTGCCTTGCAATCTGTAAACTTGAATTTCTTTTTCAATAGAAGAGGTAGAAAACTTTATTTGCTCTGCTGCATCAAATATCTTATGCTCTCGAACAGGCGTTTTGAATCGCTGCGGTCGGAAAAATAAATACAAGGCAACTTTTGTAGCTAACGCACTAGAAATGCGTTGCGATAGCCAAACTATAAATCGTATTGAAGTGGGGACACGCATTGCAGGCCTTTGTTTTTTGTTCTTTTTCATTGCAATTCAATAAAGTTAATAAATATAAAAAAGCCAAACACATTATTTTCACTATTTTGGTGGTCTAAACTAACAATATTGCATTTACAAAAAGGGAGTAATACACTCATACGCGTATGGGCATCATACGATTGGGCAAATTCGGTTTATTTTTTAGTCATCACTTCAACCATATTTCCGATCTACTATGGCTCGTTGTTTGCTGACAATTTATATATTGAAATCTTTGGACAGTCATTAAAAAACACTGCACTAATCAGCTATACGACTGCAGCTGCATTTGCAGTCGTTGCTATTTTATCGCCTATTCTTTCTGGAATTGCAGATTATGTCGGTAATAAAAAATCATTCATGAAGTTTTACACCTATGTGGGAGCACTATCCTGCGTTGGCTTGTATTGGTTCAATTTGGACAATATTTACTTTGGTTTGATTTGCTATTTTTTTGCTTCTGTTGGGGCATGGTTGAGTTGGGTTTTTTACAACTCTTATCTACCAGATATTGCTCACCCGGAACAGATGGACAAAGCGAGCGCTTTGGGTTATTCTCTTGGCTATGTGGGTAGTGTTTTGTTGTTGGTTATCAACTTGAGTATGGTGCTCAATCCTAGTTTGTATGGTATTGAGGGCACAGCTTCAGAAGCATCTGTCAAAGCGATGAAATATTCATTTATCTCTGTTGGGATTTGGTGGATTGCATTCAGTCAAATTGCCTTTAGATTTTTGCCAAAAAATATTTCAAAAAACCCATTAACGAACAAAATTATTTTCAATGGATATCGTGAGCTTCGTGCTGTTTGGAAAACTTTTTCTAATCATCCAATTTTAAAAAGCTACATCGGTGCTTTTTTTGTGTTCAGTATGGCGGTTCAGACAGTGATGTTGATTGCAGTTTATTTTGGCGAACAAGAGGTCAACTGGAGTAGCTCAAGTGAAAAGCAAATTGGACTGATTGTGAGTATCACAATCATTCAACTCATTGCAATTGTTGGTGCAAATATAACTGCAGGGTGCTCAAAACGTTTTGGAAACCTTCCTGTTTTAATCACCCTAAATTTCATTTGGGTAAGTCTATGTCTGTATGCATTCTTTGTTCGATCGCCCATCCAATTTTACATAGCAGCTGGATTTGTCGGGTTGTCTATGGGTGGTATACAATCCTTGGCTCGATCGACCTATTCAAAATTCATCCCACAAACAGATGACGCCACATCTTTCTTTAGTTTCTACAGTACATCACAAATGACAGGCATTGTCATAGGGATGATAGTCTTTGGCACAATCGACCAAATCACTGGTTCGATGCGAAATTCAGTTTTATTTTTTCTGTCATTCTTCTTGATAGGAGCATTTTTGCTAATCCGAATTCATAAAAGAATGACCAATTGAGCACTGATTTTTTTTGACTCCAAGGCAAGTTGTGCCATCAACTTTTTTGGATTTACCTATATGTATTGCAATACCAGTTCCATTGATCGATTAATGTAGATTTTCAGTCAGGCAAACACTTGCTTGACATGATCCAGCCATTTAATAAAAATTTTAAAGACTTTAATTGGCTTGTGTAAAGAATCCACGAGCCAATGACTTTTACCTTAATGATTTTATTGTTTTTAATCTCAGCAAATACCTCGAGTATCATATTGGAGTCGTCTATAATTTTGACTTTATGATGATCACATTTTTCTAAAATAATATCGAAAGAAGCAGAAACTTCAATCCGATCAAATTTTGAGTCGTAAGTTGTCAAAATGGTTGTTGCCTTCAATTGCGTATTGCCATTGTGCAGAGACAACAGTTTACGAACAATTAATTTTAATAAATAAATAATTCATGATTATAAGATTTATTTATATATAATATTAAATAAAAACAATGGGGTGGCATGGATATTGAAATGTTTAATAAAATTCGCAAAAGTTTCGATTTCAATAGAAATCCATATGCAACACCTGACAAAAAAAGTGTGTAGCAGCTAAAACGCGACAAAATGACATAATCTAT
>CAJXBR010000006.1 GCA_913051755.1 uncultured Flavobacteriaceae bacterium | reverse complement strand
ATTGATTGCATCTTCCTCAGATTGAATGACTTCTTTGAGTTTTTTCAATAGTAGTTTACGGGATTTTATCGATCGTGTACCTCCCCTGTCAAAAAACAATCTTTGCGATTGAACAAGTGAGTGTTTAAAGCTTATATTTTCAACTTTCATAGACTACAATGTTACAAAAATTAACATGGTCTCAAATTTTAAGAAAAATAAAAAGTTTTTATTTGTGAAATCTTGAATTTACTGCATCTTTGAAGTTTAAAAATAAAACAATTGTTAGACATAGTTAATAATTTAAACGTAACACGTTAATAATCAATTGTTTAAAACTATATTTTTGATTTTAGGCATCAAGGGTGTTTTTTTTACACCATTATTCACTTCTTATCATTAAATAGTTTTGATTTGATTTCTGTTGCAAAAGGTGAACAAATACAGTAAAAGAGTAACGCAAGACCCTACCCAACCAGCTGCCCAAGCAATGCTTCATGCCATTGGTTTGACAGATGATGACTTGCAAAAACCCCTGGTTGGAATTGCCTCAACTGGTTATGAGGGCAATCCTTGTAATATGCATTTGAATGATTTGTCTTTACATGTAAAAAAAGGTGCAGCACAAGCCGATCTTGTTGGTCTAATCTTCAATACTATCGGGGTAAGTGATGGCATTTCGATGGGTACTCCTGGCATGCGTTTTTCCCTTCCTTCAAGAGATTTAATCGCCGATTCTATGGAAACAGTGATGGGTGCAATGTCTTACGATGCGATGGTTACTGTTGTTGGTTGTGACAAAAATATGCCAGGTGCTCTAATGGCTATGTTGCGTCTCAATCGACCATCTGTACTCTTGTATGGTGGTACGATTGCAGCTGGCTGCCTCAACAATCAAAAACTCGACATCGTTTCTGCTTTTGAGGCTTGGGGTCAAAAAGTTGCTGGTTCTATCAGCGAAAAAGAATTTAAAGCAGTGGTTCAAAATGCTTGTCCAGGTGCAGGTGCTTGTGGGGGTATGTACACTGCCAACACCATGGCCTCATCTATTGAGGCACTGGGGATGTCTTTGCCATACAGTTCGTCCAATCCAGCAGTTGGACAAGCCAAAGAAAAAGACGCAGTAAATGCAGGTAAAGCACTTCAGCTTCTATTGAAAAAAGATATTAAACCTAAAGATATTGTAAACAAAAAATCTCTTGAAAATGCACTTCGTCTAATTACTGTTCTTGGGGGTTCAACCAATGCAGTACTGCATTATCTCGCCATTGCAAAAGCAGCAAATATCAATCTGACAATCTATGACTTTCAACGCATAAGCGATTGCACACCATTTTTGGCAGATTTAAAACCTAGTGGAAAATTTTTGATGGAAGATCTGCATTTTGTTGGGGGAGTTCCAGCTGTGATGAAATACATGCTTGAACAAGGAATGTTGCATGGCGATTGCCTGACAGTAACAGGGAAAACAATTGCTGAAAACCTCGAAACAGTGCAACCCCTGAAGGTTGATCAAAAAGTAATTCGACCAGTATCAAACCCAATCAAACCCACTGGTCACATCAGAATCCTAAAAGGTAACCTTGCAAGTGAAGGATCTGTTGCAAAAATAACAGGAAAGGAAGGTCTTTTTTTTAGTGGACCTGCACGAGTATTTGAAGGGGAGTTTGATGCCAATGATGGCATTCGCTCTGGCAAAGTTCAAAAAGGGGAAGTTGTCGTTATACGCTATGAAGGACCTAAGGGGGGGCCTGGTATGCCTGAGATGCTTAAGCCCACAGCTGCTATTATGGGTGCTGGACTGGGTAACGATGTGGCACTGATCACAGATGGTAGGTTTTCTGGTGGCACTCATGGTTTTGTAGTCGGACACATCACTCCCGAGGCTCAAATTGGAGGTACTCTTGCACTAGTCTATGATGGCGACATGATTACCATCAATGCAGAAGACAACACCATTGTACTCGATGTTGATGATAAAGAATTAGAACGTCGAAAAGCGAAATGGAAAACACCCAAACTCAAAGTATCAAGAGGAGTTCTTTATAAATATGCAAAAGTAGTTTCATCCGCTTCTAATGGCTGTGTAACAGACGAAAATTTATGAGTACCAAACCAACATTAATAGACCCAAAAACTCCAATCACAGGAGCAGAGGCGATTGTTCGCAGTCTAGCTGCTGAGGGTGCTGATTTGATTTATGGATATCCAGGGGGAGCGATTATGCCAGTATATGATGAGCTTTATAAATTTCAAGACCATATTAATCATATCTTGGTTCGTCATGAACAAGGTGCTGCGCACGCTGCGCAGGGTTTTGCAAGGGTATCAGGTAAAGTTGGTGTATGTATCGCTACATCGGGTCCAGGCGCAACGAACTTAGTTACAGGAATTGCCGATGCGATGATCGACTCAACACCTCTTGTTTGTATAACTGGTCAGGTGCCTTCACACCTGTTAGGTTCAGATGCTTTTCAAGAAACAGATATCATTGGCATCTCAACCCCAGTGACCAAATGGAGTTATCAAATTACAAGGGTAGGGGAAATACCAGAAATCATAGCAAAGGCATTTTATATTGCTCGATCCGGTCGTCCTGGACCAGTATTGGTAGATATTACCAAAGACGCACAGTTTGCAAGTGCTGATTTTTCCTATCAACCTTGCACTCGCATACGAAGCTACAATCCAGTTCCTCAAACAGATGAGGCTGATTTGCTGCAGGCAGCCGAGCTGATTAATCAAGCAAAAAATCCCATGATTGTTTGGGGGCAGGGTGTGATTTTGGGTGAGGCAGAAGAAGAGTTTCGCGCATTTATAGAAAAGTCAGGTGTCCCTGCAGCATGGACAATTTTGGGTGTGTCTGCTATTGAAACTGCCCATCCACTGAACGTAGGTATGGTGGGGATGCATGGGAATTATGGACCAAATAAACTCACCAATGAATGTGATGTATTGATCGCAATCGGCATGCGTTTTGATGATCGAGTTACAGGAGATTTATCAACCTATGCCAAACAAGCCAAAATCATTCATTTTGAAATTGACCCTGCAGAAGTCAATAAAAATGTTAAAGTCGATGTTACAGTCATGGGAGATGTCAAGCATACTCTCGCTGCAATCATGCCTTATATAGAAATAAAAACATATCCCGACTGGCTCAGGCGATTCATAGAGTTCGATACAATTGAATTTGACAAGGTCATAGATGCCGAAATAAACCCCACCAAATCAGCCTTAACCATGGGTGAGGTCATCAAAACGATTAATGCCAACAGCAAAGGGGATGCAGTGATTGTAACAGATGTTGGTCAGCATCAGATGATTGCTTGTCGCTATGCAGAGTTTGTACAGTCGAAAAGTAATATCACTTCAGGAGGTCTGGGAACAATGGGATTTGCTTTACCAGCTGCACTGGGTGCAAAAATGGGTGCGCCAGATAGAGAGGTTGTAGCAGTAATTGGTGATGGAGGCTTTCAAATGAATATCCAAGAATTAGGTACAATTTTCCAAACACAAGCTGCTGTCAAAATTGTGATTCTCAACAATGATTTTTTGGGGATGGTCCGTCAGTGGCAACAATTGTTTTTTGACAAGCGATATGCATCAACAGAAATGGTGAATCCTGATTTTATAAAAATTGCAGATGGTTACTTTATCGATGCTAAACGAGTCACTGAACGTGAAGAAATGACTGCAGCAGTAGCCGAAATGATGAAATCAGACAAACCTTATTTGTTGGAGGTATGTGTGGAAAAAGAAAATAATGTTTTTCCGATGATTCCCTCAGGGGCATCGGTTTCTGATATTAGACTTGAATAACGATGGAACAAAAAACTTACACCATATCGATTTATTCTGAAAACAATGTTGGGTTGCTTTCAAGGGTATCTGCCATATTCTTAAAACGACACATTAACATCGATAGTTTAAATACATCAATGTCAGAAATTGAAGATATTTTTCGCTTTGTGATTGTCGCGAAGCTCACTGAAGAGAAAGTGATGAAAATAGTGAAGCAAATCGAAAAACAAATCGAAGTGATCAAAGCATTTTATCACACAGACGAAGAAACCATTTTTCAAGAATCTGCTTTGTATAAAGTCAAATCGAATTCACTTTTTGAGCAACGTCAAATTCAAAATGTAATCAAAAAAAGTCATGCGAATATAGTGACTGTTAACCCAGATTTTTTTGTCATTGAAAAAACAGGATTTCGAGAAGAAACTGAACAGTTATATAACGAACTTGCGCCCTATGGGTTGTTACAGTTTGTACGTTCCGGTCGAATTTCTGTGACGAAATCTCCAATGCAAATCACCCATATTTTAAAAGAATTTTCTAAATAAGTTTATCATGTCTAATTACTTTAACACCCTTTCTTTACACGAAAAACTCGATCAACTGGGACGTTGTCGACTCATGGATTCATCTGAATTTTCCAATGGCATTGCTGCCTTGAAAGGCAAAAACATAGTTATTGTTGGTTGTGGCGCACAAGGTTTAAATCAAGGTTTGAATATGCGTGATTCGGGACTTCAAATATCCTATGCACTTCGTGCTGGAGCAATTGAACAAAAACGTACCTCATACAACAATGCTGTTTCAAATGATTTTACTGTTGGTACTTATGAAGATATGATTCCTTCTGCCGATTTGGTCATCAATCTCACTCCTGACAAAAACCACACTTCAGTTGTCAAGGCAGTGATGCCATTGATGAAAAAGGGATCGACCTTGTCTTACTCGCATGGGTTTAATATCGTTGAAGAGGGGGTAAAAATTCGTGAGGATATAACAGTGATTATGGTAGCACCAAAAAGTCCTGGATCTGAAGTTAGAGAGGAATACAAACGTGGTTTTGGCGTGCCAACACTTATTGCTGTTCATGTAGACAATAACCCAAATGGAAATGGTCTAGAGTTAGCCAAAGCTTATTGTGTCGGAACAGGTGGTCATCGTGCTGGGGTATTGGAATCCTCGTTTGTAGCAGAGGTAAAGTCTGACTTGATGGGCGAGCAAACTATCTTGTGTGGTGTACTCCAAACAGGTTCGATATTGTGCTTTGATAAAATGGTTAAGCAAGGAGTTGATTCAAGCTATGCTTCAAAACTTATTCAATTTGGTTGGGAGACAATCACTGAAGCATTAAAGCATGGTGGTGTTACTAATATGATGGATCGTTTGAGTAACCCAGCTAAAATCAAAGCCTTTGAACTTTCGGAAAGATTGAAAGAAATTATGACCCCATTGTTTCAAAAACATATGGATGATATCATGTCGGGGCACTTTTCTAAAACTATGATGGAAGACTGGGCAAACAATGACAAAAATCTATTGACTTGGCGTGCAGCAACTGGCGAAACAGCCTTTGAAAAAACAGCCATCACTGACAAAAAAATCAGCGAGCAAGAGTACTTTGACAATGGCGTATTAATGGTTGCTTTTGTTCGTGCAGGAGTCGAATTAGCATTTGATACTATGGTTGCTTCAGGTATCAAAGATGCATCAGCATACTATGAGTCTCTTCACGAAACTCCTTTGATTGCCAACACTATAGCGCGTAAAAAACTATTTGAAATGAATCGTGTGATTTCAGATACAGCTGAGTATGGTTGTTATTTGTTCGATCATGCTTGTAAACCATTGTTAACTGATTTTATGAAGCAAATCAATACTGATGTTATCGGATCTTCGTATCAATCTCACGAAACAGGTGTTGACAACCAAAAATTGATTGAAATCAATGAAATCATTCGAAGTCACTCTGTTGAAGTTATTGGAAAAGAACTTCGTGGTTCAATGACTGCTATGAAGAAACTGGTATAAATATTGGCTGAGCTATTTGACATAAAAAATATTCAAAAAGCAAAAGATATCGTTCGTGATGTCGCTTTGATTACTCCTCTCCAACGGAATGAAAGGTTGAGTGAGCAGTATGATGCGAATGTGTATTTCAAAAGAGAAGATCTTCAGCCCATACGATCGTTTAAACTTCGAGGTGCTTATCACAAAATCTATAAACTTTCTGATGCTGAAAGAAAATTAGGGATCGTATGTGCAAGTGCTGGTAATCATGCCCAAGGTGTTGCACTTGCCTGTAACAAACTCGGAATAAAAGGAACGATTTTTATGCCTGTTCCCACACCAAAACAGAAGCTCAATCAAGTTCGTATGTTTGGTGGCCAAAACATAGAAACAAGACTTGTTGGTGATACTTTTGATGATGCCTATGCTGCTGCACAGTTATTTAAAGATCAATCAAAGAGTATTTTTATTCATCCTTTTGAAGATAAAGATGTAGTTATTGGTCAAGCAACACTTGCACTCGAACTTTTGGAGCAATCGAAAGACCCAATTGATTATATAATCGTTCCCATAGGGGGAGGTGGTCTTATTTCTGGGGTTTTACACGTTTTTAAAACCCTTTCGCCCAATACAAAAGTGATTGGAATAGAGCCTGAAGGAGCGCCTGCCATGCAGCAATCTTTAGAAAGAGGAAAAAACACTGAATTGAGCAGGATTGATCCCTTTGTTGATGGTGCTGCAGTGCGTAGAGTAGGGGATGAAGCCTATAATCTGTGCGATAACTATTTGGATAAGCTAGTCCTTGTTTCAGAGGGTAAAATTTGTCAATCGATACTCAAATTATATAACAGAGAAGCTATTGTTGTAGAGCCTGCTGGAGCGATGTCAACAGCTTCTTTAAAAATGATTGGTGAAGAAATTAAGGGCAAGAATGTGGTCTGTTTGATTTGTGGTGGGAATAATGATATAACTCGAATGGCAGAAATTAAAGAACGTGCATTGTTGGAAGCAAAACTGCTTCATTACTTCATTGTTCGTTTTCCACAGCGTGCTGGTGCACTCAAAGAGTTTGTTGCCGATGTACTAGGTCCAAAAGACGACATTACTTTCTTTGAGTACTCCAAAAAGAACAACCGATCGAATGGTCCTGCTGTAGTTGGGATTGAATTGAAAAACCCAGATGATTTTGATCCTCTAGTGAAACGAATGAAATCAAAAGGTTTTTATGGAGATTATATCAACAATAAACCAGACTTGTTTCAATTTTTAATATAATTGTAAAAAAAATTGCATGAAATCTAAGTATTCCTCAATACCTAAAAAATATGCTATAAATCAAACTATAGCACACACCAATTATTTGATCGATGGTCAAATTGGAACTTGGGATGGAAATTCAGCCCAGGTGTATTCTTCCATACAAACAGAAAATGAAAATGGTGACTACGGCCCAACGCTGTTGGGTACTGTTCCCGACATGGATGAAAAATCTGCTCTAGCTGCCTTACATGCTGCTGATAAAGCGTATTACAAGGGACAAGGACAGTGGCCAACCATGAAAGTCTCTGAACGAGTTGTGTGCATGCAAAAGTTTGTTGACTTGATGAAGCTCAAAAGAGAAGAAGTCGTTAAGTTGATCATGTGGGAAATTGGAAAAAACCTCAATGATTCTCAAAAAGAATTTGACAGAACAGTCGATTATATCAGTGATACCATCGCTGCTTACAAGGACATCGATCGTTCAAGTGCTAAATTCCATCAAGAAGGTGGGGTCCACGCACACATCCGTAGAGGACCCATTGGCATTGTACTTTGTTTGGGCCCTTACAACTATCCACTGAATGAGACGTTTTGCTTGTTGATCCCAGCAATAATGATGGGTAATACTGCTATTTTTAAGCCTGCTAAGCATGGTGTACTGCTAATTGCGCCTTTACTTGAAGCATTTCATAGGAGTTTTCCACCAGGTGTTGTAAACATTGTATTTGGTAGAGGTCGAACCATTGCTTCGCCCATCATGAAGTCAGGATTGGTTGATGTTTTGGCACTCATAGGGCATAGCAGTTCTGCAATTTCACTGCAAGACCTGCACCCTAAGAAAAGTAGACTTCGTTTAGTGTTGGGTCTAGAGGCTAAAAACCCAGGGATTATTTTACCTGATGCTGATTTGGACCAAACAGTAAGTGAATGTATAAGTGGAACATTGTCGTTTAATGGGCAGCGATGTACCGCTCTCAAGGTGCTATATGTTCATGAAGATATACGTGAACAGTTTTTAGAGAAATTTTCCAAAGCAGTGGATGCATTGCAAGTTGGATTGCCATGGGAGAATTCTTTATTGACTCCCTTACCCGAACCCACCAAGCCTGCATACATTAAAGATTTGATTGATGATGCAGTAGAAAAAGGTGCATCGATCATCAATACTAGAGGTGGTGAAATGACTGCCAACTATTGCTTTCCAGCAGTATTATACCCTGTTACACAATACATGAAAGTTTATGAAGAAGAGCAATTTGGTCCTGTCATTCCAGTATTGTCGTTTACTGACATTCAGCAGCCATTGGATGATATGTCTTCTTCATCTTATGGCCAGCAAGTAAGCCTTTTTGGTAAAGATGTCAATCAGTTGGCACCGCTAATTGACACCCTTGCCAACCTTGTATGTCGTGTAAATTTGAATAGCTCTTGCCAGCGGGGCCCAGACGTTTATCCTTTTACAGGGCGAAAAGACTCGGCAGTGAGCACATTGAGTGTTCACGATGCGCTGCGTTCTTTCTCGATTCGAACTTTCCTCGCTTCGAAAGTCAATGACACCAACAATGTGATTTTAGAGCGATTAATGGCATCTAAAAAATCTAAGTTTATCAGTACAGATTATATATTGTAAAACTTAATTATTGAGCATAACTGGCATCACCAACATCGTAATATGCTCATTCTCGTCAGTTCCGTCAATAGGGGTGAGTAAACCTGCACGGTTGGGCAATGACATCTCAAACTGCACCTCTTTACAGGTCATATTGTTTAGCATTTCGATTAAAAAGCGAGAGTTAAATCCAATTTCCATATCACTCCCTTGAAACGAGCAACTAATACGCTCATCAGCACGATTACTATAGTCGATATCCTCAGCATAAATATTGAGTTCAGCACCAGCCAATTTTAGTCGAACCTGATGCGTTGTTTTGTTTGAAAATATGCTCACACGTTTCATGGATGTTAAAAACAAATTGCGATCAATGGTAAGTACATTGGGATTGTCTTTGGGAATTACAGCTTCGTAATTAGGATATTTTCCGTCGATCAAACGTGAGGTCAATTGAATATCATCAAAAGAAAAGTGGGCATTACTGTTGTTATATTCTAGTTGTACCTCTACTTCATTTCCAGTCAAAATAGACTTCAATAAAGTCAAGGGTTTTTTGGGTATTATAAACTCTGCCGATTCGTCGCTGGTGATGTCTGTTCTAATATAACGAACCAGTTTGTGGGCATCTGTAGCAACAAAAGTTAATCCAGTTGATGAAAACTGAAAAAACACACCACTCATAACAGGTCTTAGATCGTCATTACCAGAAGCAAATAAAGTATTGTTGATTGCTGTGCCAAGCACATTTCCAGGAATACTTATTTGACTTGCATCACTTACGCTAGCAGCTTTTGGAAATTCTTCAGCAGTTGCATATGCCAATGCATATTTTCCTGAACTGGAGCTGATTTCAACTGTATTTTGATCGGTCAAGGTAAAAGTCAATGGCTGCTCTGGAAAAGTTTTGATGGTTTCAAGCAACAAGCGAGCTGGTACTGCTATACTGCCACTGTCATCAGATTCAACTTCGATGACTGCAGACATTGTTGTTTCTAAATCAGTTGCAGTGACACGAAGTTTGTTTTCGCCTACATCAAATAAGAAATGATCAAGTATGGGCAATGTATTGGTGTTGTTGAGAACCCCAAACAAGGTTTGAATTGGCTTTAAAAGGGCAGAACTGGAGACTATAAATTTCATGTGCGATAATATGTAATTAACAAAAATACTTTTTCATTTTTTAATATGGAAACGAACTTATCAACACTATTCAAAATGTATGGAGACAACATCAAGGTATTGCAATCCAAATAGGCTAGCGGCACCACCTGTATGTTTGGGATTGCTCTTATAAATCGCAAGTTCAAGCAGTCCTAAGGAGTTAAACAAAGCGAGTTCTTTTCCTCCTTCCACGCGTTTATTTTTATCGACATCAAAACGAATGATTTCAGAGTAGGAACGAACAATTTTCTTGATTTCATTGTTGCGAACTTGTATTGTAAATTGTCGCTGTTGACCTATTTCTAGAAATAATTCTTCACTGATATTGGTGATTATATTTTCGTAATTATCGATATAGATAACCTTTCCAATAATCGAATTTTTATGATTACCAACACTTGGTGTAAATGGTAACGAGATTTCGATTTCATTTCTTTTAACTCCGATGACATTGGGCGCACCACCTCGCATCAGGTGAGCAGCTGCATGAACAAAAAAATCAAGGGAATATAAGCTATCGTTTGGCACTTGTTTGATATCAATCTCATAGACTTCATCTGGTTTGATTTTTGGTGAAATCAGAGACAGAATACCATTATCAGCACAGACAAAATAATGCTTATTTAGTTTCGCAACGATGGGTTTATTTTCGGGGCTTATCGTGTCATCAATACAAAGAATATGCACTGAACCTTCAGGGAAGTGGGTGTAGCTATGTTGCACAACAAAGGCAGCTTGCGCAACATGGAAGGGCTCAATCTCATGCGATATATCTACAATTATTGGACGAACAAGCATGCTATGAAGTTTCGCTTTTAAGATTGCAAGAAAAGGGTCTTTTTGTCCAAAATCTGATGTAAGTGTGAGTACTGGATTCAAATTGATAACTTTAAATTAAGCACAGAAGACAAAATTCGTTAATTTTGATTTCAAAGTTACCAAAAAAAAAGTGGTGACCTTTTTGTAAAACATTTTGCCATTGAATGAAATCTCTATACAACTTACAGAAGTAAACCCAACTGTTTTTTATGGTGGGAGTAAAAGTAAAAATATCGCAACACTCAAGCGATACTTTCCAAAGATAAAAATTGTAGCACGTGGCGAAACCATTACTGCTTATGGCGAGGAAGAAATTCTTGAAGAATTTGAAAAGCAAATGGATCGTTTGATAATCCATTATGGAAAATACAACTCTCTCGACCAAGACACAGTTGAAAAAATCCTCACTTCCTCAATTGAAGATAATTTTGGACTAGAAGATACAGATGTGCAAAAAATATTACATGGTGTTGGTGGGAAAGTCATCAAAGCTAGAACATTCAACCAAGCAAGATTGGTCGAATCAATTCAGACAAATGATTTGGTGTTTGCTGTTGGTCCTGCTGGTACAGGAAAGACTTATACAGGTGTTGCAATGGCAGTAAAAGCACTTAAAAACAAAGAAGTCAAACGAATCGTTTTAACACGCCCAGCTGTTGAGGCAGGCGAGAATCTTGGGTTTTTGCCTGGGGATTTGAAAGAAAAATTAGACCCATATATGCAGCCCTTGTACGACGCACTGCGCGATATGATCCCTGCTGAGAAGCTGTCGAGCTACATCGAAAAAGGGACCATTCAAATTGCACCAATGGCATTTATGCGTGGACGAACAATTGATGATGCCTTTGTGATTTTAGACGAAGCCCAAAACACCACCCACAATCAGATGAAAATGTTTTTGACCCGAATGGGTAAAAACACTAAGTTTGTGATTACAGGTGATCCTGGGCAAATCGATTTGCCTCGACGTGTGATTTCTGGTCTAAAGGAGGCATTGCTTATTCTATCAGATGTCAAAGGCATTGACGTTATTCGTCTTGATGGGCGTGATGTGATACGACATAGACTGGTCAAAAAAGTCATTGAAGCGTATAAAAAAACAGAGCACAACAACTAATGGCTGCCAACACACTTATGCACACTGACTTTGTGTTTGCCGACCAAACCAAAAAATACACAGGCAAAGTTCGTGAGGTTTACACTTTGGCAGATGATACCCTCGTTATGATTGCAACAGATCGTTTATCTGCTTTTGATGTTGTGATGCCAAGGGGCATTCCATTCAAAGGTCAAATCCTAAATCAGATTGCGACTCATATGATGAAGTCAACTTCTGATCTGGTTCCAAATTGGATTCTCTCAACGCCTGACCCCAATGTTGCTGTTGGAAAAAAATGTACGCCATTTAAAATTGAAATGGTCATCCGTGGGTACTTGGCTGGACATGCTGCTCGTGAATATAAAGCTGGGAATCGACTGCTATGTGGGGTTGCCATGCCAAAGGGGATGAGAGAAAACGATGCATTTCCAGAACCCATTATAACCCCTGCTACCAAAGCCGAACAAGGAGATCACGATGAAGACATCAGTGAAGAACAAATTTTGGAAAAGGGTATCGTTTCTGAACAGGATTACTTTCAGTTGAAAGACTACACCAATAAGTTATTTTCAAGAGGAACAGTACTGGCTGCAAAACAAGGTCTTCTGCTTGTTGACACCAAGTACGAGTTTGGAAAAGACGCTGATGGAAACATTGTTTTGATTGATGAAATTCACACGCCTGATTCCTCTCGTTATTTTTATGCTGATGGATATGAAGATCGGCAAAAGCGTGATGAACCACAAAAACAACTCTCAAAAGAGTTTGTTCGACAATGGCTCATTCTCAATGGATTTCAAGGGTTGAGTGGGCAGCAACTCCCTTTTATGAATGATGACTACATCGACAGTGTGTCTAATCGATATGTGGAGCTTTTTGAACAAATTATGGGTGCCCCTTTTGAAAAAGCCTCAACTGAAAATATAGATGAGCGTATAAGGCACAATCTCAAAGTATTTTTTTAAAATAATTTAAGTTTGTCAATACAGCCATTAACTCCTCGTCAGTGCAATCATAAATGATATTTTTTGTATCGTTTTCCTTTCTGCGAATCCACGTCATTTGGCGTTTTGCATAATGCCTTGTGTTTTGTTTGATCTGAGCGATGGCTTGGTCTAAATCAATGTTTTCATCCAAAAAATCAAATACCTCTTTATACCCAACAGTTTGTAATGCGTTAAGCTCTCGATGTGGATATAAGTGCTCCGCTTCCAACAGAAGCCCTGCATTGATCATTTGATCGACTCGATCATTGATACGATCATAAAGTAGAGTTCTGGGAATATCAACACTTAGTTGATAAACCTCAAAGGGGCGTGGTGGTTTTTTCTGATTTAAAAAAGATGAATAGGGTTTGCCAGCAGCCAAACAAACACTCAAAGCACGTAAAACACGATTTGGATTTTTGACATCCATTTTTTCGAAAAGCTCAGGATCAAGCATTTGTAATTCTTTTTGCAAATCTTCTAAGCCATTCTTTTGTAATCGATCGCCGAGTGATAATCGAATTTCTTGTGATACCGATGGAAATTGATCGAATCCATGCACCACAGCATGCATATACAAACCAGAACCACCCACTAAAACAGCGATATTGTTATGCTTAAAATAGCCGCTCAGTGCCTCAATGGCGTCTGTTTCAAACTGCCCTACAGAGTAGGTGGTGTGTATGCTTTTATGTTGTATAAAATGATGGGGGACTTCCTTTCGTTCGGCAGCAGTTGGAACAGCAGTACCAATGGTCATTTCTTCATAAAACTGTCGTGAATCACAAGAGAAAATCTCAGCACCTAACGCTTTTGCAATTCGTATTGCAATTGAGGTTTTTCCGCTAGCAGTGGGCCCTGAGAGTGTGATAAGTGTTTTGTTCATTTAAGCAGAATTCAATGAAATAACTTTTATTGTTTCGTGTTTTCGCAAGTGGCTTTTGATAATATGCCTGGCTTCTCGCGTATCTTTCATAGGATAGATGATGTTTTTGAGTGCTTGTGGATGCGTAATTTGATGGGATATGTTTATATAACCAAAGCCAACCAATTTCTTGTTTTCAATCAAAATCACACTCTGCTCCTCAGGGTTTCTACCACGATCTACAATCACCATGTCTGTATGACGAAACTCAACATCATTAATGAGCTGCTGCACACGTTTGTTATAATTTTCTGGTGGCTCTTTTTCAACACAAGCCCCAAGGCATTTTTGCTTTTGATACAATCCACATCCTCCGTCTTTTTTATCCATACTTAATAGCTGTAAACACAAGCTGTATTTTTCGGCATAATGAAACAATATGCTTCTTGCGTGATTCAAATTTTTGAATGTCGTAAGATACTCATCTTCTGAACTGGCGTGTACCAATCGCAACACTTTATAATCATTTTTATTTTCAGCCAAACTCAGCCCAAATTTGATGAAGCTGCTTTTGTAAACCCTGTTGTGTTTGGGTTTGTGTAATTTGATTTCATCTAATTCTTTCAGCAACGCAATCAACTCATTACCTGTCTCCTCAACACTGATTGAATCTGTCTCAATCTGGATACGTAATTGCTTTTTCCTTGAACTACTAAAGTGTTGATTGACTCGACGTTTCATGTTTTTACTCTTTCCGATATAGATGATATCTCCTTTGCTGTTGTGGAAATAATACACACCCATTGATGCTGGAACTGTCTTAAGAAGTTTGAGCAGATACCTTGGTTTTTTGGTGTTGGAATGAGATTTGATCAGATTTTTTAAAATATGTTTTTCTCCATCTTTATGAAGTAAAATTTTTAGTAAATCGAGTGTTGCTCTAGCATCGCCAGCAGCCCTGTGACGATCGCTCAAAGGAATCCCCAAACTGCGAACGAGTTTTCCAAGCTTATAAGACTCAACATCTGGGATGAGTTTTTTGGATAGTTCAACAGTACACAGTGTTTTTCGCTCAAAATCAAACCCCAACCGGTCAAATTCACTCTGTAGCATTCGATAGTCAAACGAAGCATTATGTGCTACCAGCACACAATCGGTTGTAATTTCTACTATACGCTTGGCAATTTCATAAAATTTAGGAGCGTTTAGCAACATTCGCTCATTGATTCCTGTGAGATTTTCAACAAATGGTTGTATCGGTCGTTCAGGGTTAATTAGCGAAATCAGTTGGTCTATAATCTCTAGGCCGTCATACTTATAAATAGCAATCTCTGTGATACCTTCTTCACCATATTTACCCCCAGTCGTTTCGACATCAACCACAGCGTACATAGGCATTAATTTCTTACTCCGAATATTTTGCTGCCAACACGAATCATATTGCTTCCACAAGTCAAGGCGAGTCGATAATCCCCACTCATTCCCATCGATAGAATATCCCACTGATGCTGCGATTGGTGTTGGTCGTAGTACTGTTGCAGTGATCTAAACTCTTCTTCAATTTGGTCTTGATTAGTTGTAAAACTTGCCATACCCATTAGACCTCGAATTCGAACATTGGTGCAATCAAATTGTTGTAGAAGGGTATCGCAATTTTCGTAAGTAAGCCCAAACTTTGTTTCTTCCTGCGCAATTCGAACTTGCAATAAACAATCAATAACTCTATCGTTTTTCTTTCCTTGCTTATCAATCTCATTCACTAATCTTGTACTATCAACACTGTGAATGAGGGAAATAAATGGTGCGATGTACTTAACTTTATTTCGCTGCAAGTGGCCAATCATGTGCCAACGTATGTTTTTGGACATTACTGCTGCCTTATCAACTATCTCTTGCACTTTGTTTTCTCCAAAATCGAGCTGACCACTTTCATACGCCTCTTCAATCCGATCAATAGGCTTTGTTTTGGATACAGCCACAAGGGTCACTTCTGAAGGAATCGATGAAAGGATAGCAAAAAGATTATCTTTAATCATTGTAAAAAAAAATCAAAGATAAGCATACCGAGCAAAGGTTTTGGTTTGATATAGGTGCTTTTTGGGGGAAGTAAATCACATTCATCAACTGTGGATAAGGGAAAAAATCAATTTCTCCAAATAGATATTGGGAGTAATTATCAATTTGACAATTGACCCATACGTGCATGTGTTGTGGCTTAGGTCGAATGGCTTTAAATGGGGCTAAATACATTTTTAAAAACAGTTTATGATTTGGTAGGCAACCTCAAGTGCTGAAGTACCTGCCCGCAAAGATACAACAGGCTCTTTATTCTTTCTTATGGCATCTGCAAAACTCTCCAATTCGGATAAAATTGCATTGCTTTCATGAACTTCAGGATTGTCAAATAGAATCTGCTTTTCAATCCCTTCGGCGTTCTTAAGAATCATTGCAAAATCTTCAGGTGATTTTGGAGCATCTTGCATGCGAACAATTTCAACTTTCTTCTTAAAATAGTCAACAGACACATAAGCATCTTGCTGAAAAAAGCGAGACTTACGCATTGTTTTTAAGGATATTCTACTCGCTGTCAAGTTCGCAACACAGCCATTTTCAAACTGCAATCTTGCATTGGCAATATCAGGCGTTTGACTAATGACAGAGACGCCATTGGCCTGTACATTGATCACCTTGGATTTAACTACACTTAAAACAGCGTCGATGTCGTGAATCATCAAATCCAAAATCACAGAAACATCTGTTCCTCGAGGGTTAAACTCTGCCAATCGATGTGCTTCAATAAACTTAGGATCTTTAATATACGAATGTGCTGATCTAAATGCTGGATTGAATCTTTCAACTTGACCAACCATACCCAATCGACCTTTTGATTTGGCTAAAGAGACCAACTCATTTGCCTGTTCAACAGTTGCAGTGATTGGCTTTTCTAAAAATACATGCAATCCATTTTGAAGTGCTTTTTTTGCCAACTCAAAATGGGTGAGTGTTGGAGTTACAATATCAATTACATCAACAGCCCGAAGTAATTGATTGATTTCTGAAAATGATTGATATCCAAATTCTCTAGCTATCTTTGCTGCAATCTGAGGTTGTGTATCATAAAAACCAACCAAATCAAAGTGATTGGATTCCTTTAATAAGCGTAAGTGTATTTTTCCTAAATGACCAGCGCCAAGAACCCCAATCTTAATTTTTTTATCCATAGAGACAAAAGTAGGCTTTATCGATAAATTATTCCATAGAAAATAGCCAAAGTCTTTGTAGTTTTATAACGTGATTGATACCACCAAGCATCAAGGAATGCGCAGGCATTTGGTCGAACAGCTGCGTACCAAAGGAATTACCAACGAGGATGTTTTGTCTGCCATTGGCACCATTCCTCGCCATTTGTTTCTGGATAGCAGTTTTGAATCGCATGCCTACCAAGATAAAGCATTTCCCATCGCTGCAGAACAAACGATTTCTCAGCCCTATACAGTTGCGTTTCAAACCCAGCTCCTACAAGCAGAACAAGGCCAGAAGGTACTCGAAATCGGTACAGGATCGGGCTATCAAACAGCTGTTTTAACCTTGTTGGGCGTGGATGTGTATTCAATTGAGCGGCAACACCAGTTGTATCGATATAGTATGCGTCAGTTGTCAAAGTTGGGCTATCACCCAAAAAAACTAGTGTTTGGCGATGGTTATAAGGGTCTTCCTTCCTTTGCTCCTTTCGATCGAATTTTGGTCACAGCAGGTGCTGCTGAAATCCCCAACGTACTTTTGGATCAACTCGCGATTGGTGGTCGAATGGTGATCCCTGTTGGGATGGATACCCAAGAGATGATTCTGATTGTACGAACCTCTGCCAAAGAATTTGAAAAGCAAAAACACGGGAGTTTTCGATTTGTTCCCATGTTGTCGGACAAAAACTGATTATCGATTCGAATAGCTCTTTTTCACACGATCGAGCTGCCTTTTGTTGTCCCTGTCTTTGATGGTTTCTCTTTTGTCATGAATCTTTTTACCTCTCGCCAAAGCAATGCGAAGTTTTGCATAGCCTTTATCGCTGATAAACAAGTTAAGCGGCACAATTGTTAGCCCCACATTTTTGACCTCTTTATATAATTTTCGAAGTTCTTTTTTTTGCAACAACAACTTTCGATCAGCCCTCACACGATGATTGACATACCCCCCATGACTGTAGGTTTCGATAGACATATTGATGACAAACAGCTCTCCACGATCATTAAATTCACAAAAACTTTCGGCAATAGAAGCCTTCGAAGCACGAATGGATTTGATTTCCGTGCCTGTCAATACAATGCCAGCAGTGTACTGGTCGATCAGCTCATATTCAAAACGAGCGCGCTTGTTTTTGATATTGACTTGTTTTTGCATGGCGCAAAGGTAGGAACTAAAATTTAGCTATACCCAAACTCCAGGTTGTCAGAAAAGGTTTTTATGCAGTTGGTGTAAGAATTGAAGTGTTGAAGAATTGGTTTATAACTTCCAATTAAAATAAAAAAGAAAGCTGTGGAAATCTTTACTGTTTATCTTATTTTTGCCTTTTGCTATGCATATGGAAAATGTAAGAGATCATCAACTGTTTGAACTTATTGAGGCAGAACACCAACGCCAACTCTTTGGAATTGAGCTTATTGCCTCCGAAAACTTTACCAGTCCACAAGTCATGGAAGCCACTGGTTCTGTATTGACCAACAAGTATGCAGAGGGCTATCCTGGCAAGCGATATTATGGTGGTTGCGAGGTGGTTGATGAAGTCGAAAACCTAGCGATTGAGCGTGTGAAAACCTTGTTTGGTGCTGACTATGCAAACGTTCAACCACACTCTGGATCGCAAGCCAACACTGCTGTTTATCATGCCTTTATCAAGCCAGGAGATAAAATCATGGGCTTTGATCTTGCCCATGGTGGGCATCTAACACATGGATCTCCTGTCAACTTTTCTGGGCGTCTATACAATGCAGTGTTTTATGGAGTTGAAAAAGATACAGGCCTATTGAATTATGACAATATTCAAGCGATGGCTGAGAAGGAAAAGCCACAAATGATCATTGCTGGAGCGTCTGCCTATTCTCGTGATATCGATTTTAAACGTTTTCGAGAAATTGCTGACAGTGTAGGTGCTTTTTTACTTGCTGATATTTCTCATCCCTCTGGTCTAATAGCCAAGGGTTTACTCAATGACCCCATTCCACATTGTCATGTGGTTACAACGACAACCCACAAAACCCTTCGAGGACCAAGAGGTGGTTTGATTTTAATGGGTAAAGATTTTGAAAACCCATTTGGCATTACCCTAAAAAGTGGAAAGAAACGCATGATGTCCTCTTTGGTGGATGGCGGCGTTTTTCCAGGAAATCAAGGGGGGCCACTTGAGCATGTTATCGCTGCCAAGGCTGTTGCCTTTGGTGAAGCTCTAACGGATGATTTTATGCACTATATTGTTCGTGTTCGTAACAATGCACAAGCCATGGCAAAGGCACTCGTTGCGCGTGATTACAATATCATTTCGGGTGGTACGGACAATCATATGATGCTTGTTGACTTGCGCAACAAAGATATTTCAGGTAAAGATGCTGAACATGCCTTGGTCAAAGCTGAAATAACAGCCAACAAGAACATGGTACCTTTCGATGACAAATCACCTTTTGTAACATCAGGTATTCGTTTTGGAACAGCTGCGATTACCACTCGTGGTTTAGTTGAAGACGATATGGAACAAGTGGTTGATCTCATTGATCGAGCAATCAAAAATCATTCGGATGAAGACGCATTGCAAAGCATCGGTAAAGAGGTACATCAACTCATGTCCCATCGTCCTTTGTTTGTTGCGTAATCAATCTTCCTCTTCAAAAATGACGTGTTGAAACGCACCCAAATCAGGTGATGTTGTTCTGTCAGCGCCCTTCAAATCCAAAGGAATACCAGCAGCATAGTCTTTATTACCCAACCCTATGAAGTCGCTTTCTTGTGTGATGCGAAAGTCATTTTGTGTGGGGTTGTGAAAACTGGCGTTTTTGTTGACAATCAATTTTGGATAGTAGTCTAATGCGTTAAAATCATAGTAGGGATTTTCAAAAATACTATCATCACTTGGATCGAAACGCAAGGCCGTATGATCCAATGTAAATGATAGCTCTTGTTCTCCTTTTTGCTCAACGCCAAACTCTACCGATTGATTCCCATCGATGATACAGTTGGCAAACACTGCTTTTTCGAGAGGCATAACAAAATCTTCTGTATCAGAAATGGGTACATAATCATTGAGGATGACAGCAGGGGTGGAACGAAAACTGCGATTCCAGTAGTTGGAAAAAGTGCAGTGCGTAAACTCATAAGAGCCACCTATATTTCCATAAAACGAAGCATTGCCTGCATTTCCAAAAATAGAGTTAACCGCCTTGACATGAGCTGTTTTTGCCCAAAGACCAACAGTGCTGCTATTATGAATTTGAGTTTGCTCTAATGATAGTGTCGGATTTTCTGTTTCATCATTGTAGTCCATCAAAATACCAACAGAGGCATTTTTGATTGTAGCATGACGAAATATATGATTGGTGCTGCCAGCTGTGAGCCAAATGGTACCCCACTGTCCAGGGATATCTTCAAAAAATGGCTCAAGACGATCTCCTGCAAAAATCACCTCTCCCTCAAGTTGTTCTTCATCAACACTGGGGTTGCCCAATACGTGCACACTGCTCGATTGGGCAGCAATCAAGCCCGAGTTGTCATGAAAATGAATTCGAGCACCTGCCTCAAATACTGCTGTTTTTTCAGGGGGTATACCTGCATAGCCATAAATCACATAGGGCTTCTCATTGGTAAATTCCAATTCATCATCATCCAAATAAAATCCTTCGATACCAACTACATTTCCCTCATCATCTATGCCCAAGGGCAAAATCTCTTTTATCCCATCTTTGTCTCGCTCAGGATATAGAAAGATAGCGTCCTTCACCAAAGTAATGAGCTCCACAGCTTGATTATCAACAAGCAATTGATCGTTGTAAAGAAATTCGGTGGCGTTGGGGGTGTATTCTTTAATATCAACAGTGGTTTCGATAAACACATAGATACTGTCTTTGGCAAGAAGCTCGACTTGTTCAAAGCTCTCACCATGAATCCCATCGACATTGATTCGAAATTGAGATTGGCTACCTTGTCCAAGTCGAATGGAACCAATTTCAACATTTCGATCAGATAGATTGTATATTCTAAGGTTATAGGTCGAAGAACCAATTAAAGTAAATACAGTATCCAAATAAACAGTATCGCTGCTAAATCCGATGTCTTGGGTTTGGGCAGGGGAGAAGGTAAGGTCATAATCACAAGACTTGATCAAAACAATCGTTAAAAGGATAACGATAAACGTGAAAAACTTTTTCATCGCGATCTACTTCTTAACAATTTCGACCTCAAAGAGTTTGTCCCAGTATTTTCCTGTCACAAAAAAAGTATTTCGTTTGGGGTGATAGGCAATTCCATTAAAAACATCGATTTGAGGGTGTTGTGTGACTTGTTCTTTTAAACCAGAAAAATCAACAACCCCAACCACCTGACCATTCGTTGGATTGATGATAATCACCACCTCTTTGTTGAATTGATAGGTATTGGCATAAATCAACCCATCGGCATACTCCAACTCGTTCACTTTGCTGATGAGCTTCTTATTGGTTACGATATCTACATAGCCATTTTCTTCAAAAGTCGTTGGGTCAAGTGTCCATAGCTTCTCACTACCATCTGTTTTGTAGATCACCTTTTCATCATTACACAAGCCCCAACCTTCTTTGCTTTTCCGATAATTGAAAGAGCGTAGGAGTTTAAAATTTGTGGGATCATACACAAAACCTATGTTTTCCTTCCAAGTGAGTTGAATCGCTTGGTTATTGATAAAAGTTAGTCCTTCTCCAAAGTAGGAGGCATCTAGCGAGAGTTTTTGAATCACCTCTCCAGTCTCATAATCTGTTTTTCGAATCGAAGAAAGACCATATTGCCCAGTACTTTCGTAAAGCTCCCCCTTATAAAATTCGAGTCCCTGTGTGTATGCATTTTTATCATGCGGGTAGGTGTTGATCAGTTTATAAGTATAGATTTCAGGTGCTTCCTCAGCAAAGACTGTGAATTTTTCTTCAACTGAAAAGGGCTTGCTGTCAACATTAAATTTGGCAATCAAACGATGATTTCCCAGCCTGTTAATCACTTTAAAACTGCTGTCAAGCAAACTGTCATTGAGAGAATAACGAACTTCTTGAATGTCGTGTTGCTTTGGGTTGGATAGCTCGAAAAACAAGGTATCCCCAACAGTCAACTCGTTTGTGGTGCTGTTTGTGTTTAGGGAAAAGTGCCCTGGTGCAACCGAGCTACATCCAGACAATAAAATTAGGGCAATAAAGACGAGAATCCTCATATTTTGAAATAGATAACGAAATTATTCAATAAATATTGAATGAAAAAATCCGAATCAGGTATATTTGCATTGGGTAAGTTCTGCACAACCAGCTCCTGCCGAATCCCCCAGGGCGGGAACGCAGCAAGGGTAGGCGGTTGTAGCGGTGTGATGTAGGTCGCTTACCCTTTTTTAACATATACAATGCAAGTTGTTTTTATTACAGGTGGGTCAACAGGAATTGGAAAGGCAACAGGTGCATTGCTCCAGTCCTCTGGCTATAAGGTAATCGGCACCAGTCGATCGCCAGATCGTTATAAAAACCATCCATTTCCTCTTGTGCAGATGGATTTACACGATGTATCCTCGATTGAAAAAGCTGTACAAACAGTGATTTCCCAACATGGCCAAATCGATGTGTTGGTCAACAATGCTGGGAAAGGAATCGTGGGGCCAGTAGAGGAAACACCAGTCGAAGAAATCCGAAAAGCTTTCGAAACAAACCTCGTGGGAGCAATTGCAGTCATGCAAGCTGTTTTGCCTGTTATGCGAAAAAGAAACAAAGGGAAAATCATCAATATTACTTCGATAGCTGGGTATGCTGGTTTGCCTTTTCGAGGCATGTACTCTGCCACAAAAAGCGCACTGCACATGGTAACTGAGAGTTTACGCCTCGAACTCAAACACACAAACTTGCAGTCCTGCACACTGGCACCTGGAGATGTAGCAACAAATATCGTTCAGGGGCGTTATCATACACCTGTCAAAGACGATTCACCTTACAAATCGATCTATGGTGCTGCTAGAAAAGACATGGATGCACATGTTGACGATGGTGTTTCTGCCAAAACTGTGGCGAAAGCAATTCATAAAATCATTCAAAGAAACAAATTGAAACCCCACTATACTGTAGGGCCTTTTTTACAGCGTTTTTCTGTATATTTAAAATCTTATCTACCTGCAAAATTATATGAGTATATTCTCAGTAAATTCTATAATATTTAATCACAATTCTATATGAAATTTTTTATCGACACTGCTAATCTAGAACAAATCAAAGAAGCACAAGCACTAGGTGTTTTGGATGGCGTAACAACCAATCCGTCTCTAATGGCCAAAGAAGGCATTACAGGAGAGAAAAACATCTTACAACACTACGTCGATATTTGTAACGCTGTGACGGGCGATGTTTCTGCTGAAGTGATTGCTACAGATTATGATGGCATTATCAAAGAAGGAGAAGCCTTGGCAAAACTGCACGCCCAAATTGTAGTTAAGGTTCCCATGATAAACGATGGGATCAAAGCGATTCGCTATTTCTCTGACAAAGGAATTAAGACCAATTGCACACTGGTTTTCTCTGCTGGGCAGGCTTTATTGGCTGCAAAAGCAGGTGCGACCTATGTCTCTCCATTCATTGGTCGCCTCGACGATATTTCGTCTGATGGCTTAAATCTCATCGATGAAATTCGTTTGATTTATGACAACTACAACTTTAAAACTCAAATTTTGGCAGCCTCTGTTCGCCACACGATGCATGTATTGGACTGTGCAAAAATTGGTGCTGATGTCATGACAGGTCCTTTGAGTGCCATTGTTGGCTTGCTCAAACACCCACTGACTGATAGTGGCCTTGCCAAGTTCCTCGCAGATCATAAAAAGGGAAACTAAATTTTATACCCCATTGCTGAAGCAGGGGTTTTATGTACTTTTGCGCCTTTAGTTAAACAATATGCTATCAGTTTCAAATCTGTCTATACAATTTGGTAAACGAATTCTATTTGATGAGGTCAATGTGACCTTTACCACTGGAAATTGTTATGGTATCATCGGCGCTAATGGTGCTGGGAAATCAACCTTTCTAAAGGTATTGAGTGGTCAACTTGATCCCAATTCTGGTCATGTTCATTTAGAGTCTGGAAAACGCATGTCTGTTCTTGAGCAAAATCACTTTGCCTACGACGAACAGCAAGTTCTACAGAGTGTTATTATGGGGAATAAACCCCTTTATACCATCAAAAAAGAAATGGATGATTTGTATGCAAAGCCAGACTTTTCAGATGCTGACAGTGAGAGAGTAGGTGAGTTGCAAATCAAGTACGAAGAAATGAATGGTTGGAATGCAGATAGCGATGCTGCTGCGCTCCTATCCAACTTGGGAATTCCTGAAGATCTGCACTATACACTCATGGGCGACCTCGACGGAAAGAAAAAAGTGCGTGTTCTTCTTGCACAAGCCCTTTTTGGCAACCCAGATGTGTTGATCATGGATGAGCCAACCAACGATTTGGATTATGAAACCATCCAATGGCTTGAAGAGTTTTTAGCCAATTATGACCACACTGTGATTGTTGTGTCGCACGATCGTCACTTCTTAGACTCTGTTTGTACGCATATTTCTGATATTGACTTTGGAAAAATCAATCACTACAGTGGAAACTATACGTTTTGGTACGAATCGAGCCAGTTGGCTGCAAGGCAACGAGCACAGCAAAACAAAAAAGCAGAGGAGAAAAAGAAAGAATTAGAAACTTTTATCGCTCGATTTAGTGCCAATGTTGCCAAATCAAAACAAGCCACATCTCGAAAAAAGATGATTGAAAAACTCAACATCGAAGAAATCAGACCATCATCTAGAAGATATCCAGCAATCATATTTGAGCAAGATCGAGAAGCAGGAGACCAGATTTTGAACATCAATAATCTCAGCGTGAATCAAGACAATACGATCTTGTTTGACAAAATTGATCTCAATCTTAACAAAGGAGATAAAGTAATTGTACTTTCCAAAGATGCAAGAGCATCAACTGCATTCTACGAGGCAGTGAGTGGAAATCACCCAGCTGCCAATGGAACAGTCAATTGGGGAATCACGACTTCCCAATCGTATTTGCCTTTGGACAATAGTTCATTTTTCGAAAAACCCCTTTCACTTGTCGATTGGTTGCGTCAGTACGCACAGACAGAAGAGGAGCGTGAGGAGGTTTTTTTAAGAGGATTTTTAGGCAAAATGCTGTTTAGTGGAGAAGAGGCTCTAAAAATGTCAAATGTTCTTTCTGGTGGAGAAAAAGTACGTTGTATGCTTTCTCGTATGATGATGCAGCGTGCCAATGTTGTGATGTTAGATGAGCCGACCAATCACCTCGACTTGGAATCGATTACTGCAATCAACAATTCACTGGTCAAGTTTAAGGGTACAGTACTACTCACAACACATGACCACGCATTTGCACAGTCGGTTGGGAATCGAATTGTTGAGCTCACCCCAAATGGGGTCATTGATCGTCACATGACTTTTGACGAGTATATGTCAGATGAAAAAGTGAAGGCATTACGCCAAAAAATGTATAGCTAAAGAATAGATTTGGCCTTTTCGTGTTCGTCGCGATGAACCAAAACTTGAGCTTCATCTGCTGTCGCAGGAATCGCAAAGCCAGATCGTGCAGCCGAAGTTTGCTGATCTCTTAAAACGCCTATGATGCCAATTTCTTTTAAATCAAAAAGGATTCGTCCAGCTTCAATGCTACTTCCACGAAACAAAACGATATAATCCTTTGCCATTGGGTTTAGTTGTAATAGCTGCTATCCCAAATCGCTCGGTTGAAGTTTTTACCAGCGGCAAAAGCATAGTAAATCACAATAGCTGCGATAGATTTGAACATAAATAAGAAAATCAATAGGAAGTCAGACGAATTTGGTTGAGAACTAAAAAGGCCTAGAGGCATCATAGCTGTCAACAATAAGCTGAGCAGTAGAATCGACAAAATGCTTGTGACGATGTTTTTGAAAGGCCACATCATCAATCGACGCAGTGGATGTAGATCATTTCCCCATTTGTGGATGAGGTAATAATAATCGTTCCCGATTGGCACAAACAAAAGGGGATCGTCAGCGTTTTTAAGCTTAAACAGTTTTGAAGGCGCAACAATTTTCATGTGTTTCACCTCTGTCTTGTGATCCTTTTCTAGCGCTTGTATTTTATCAATGGCTTCCAAAGGAACATCAGCTTTGAAATAGCTAAGATCTAGGAATCGAAGCCGATAATCAATACATATCTTTTTGATCGTATCACGATGAAATATGCGATTTGTTTCTAATTGATCAAAGTCGAATTGATTATAATTCTGATTTGATTTTTTAAAACTGTTTGTGTTCGTTGGTACAGGAGTTGAGTCTTGCACTTGCACGAGAACCTTGTGAAGATCGATAGTGGAAAACATTTTTTTCTTTTTTAGCAATGATCAAAGTTAGATAAAAAGCTAAAATAAAACCAAATAATTAGCAGATATTATGCTCTCAGTTCTGCGCCAAACTCTTTTTGAATTCGTTCAAAAATTTTATTAATTGACTTATCTATCTGCTTGTCAGTTAGTGTTTTACGAGAATCATTGAAAGTGAAACTTAAACCATATGATGTTTTTCCTTTGGGAATACCTTTTCCTTCATAAACATCAAAAAGTTGAATCGATGTCAGTAGTTTTTTCTCAGTTTCTTGTGCAACATTTCGCAACGATGCAAATGATACATGATTGTCGACAAGCAATGCTAAATCACGCTGTACTGAGGGGAATTTGGAGATAGATTTGATGTGCTTTGCGTTGAGTAATGCCACTTTTTGAAATGCTTCTATGTCGATTTCTGCGCCATAAACTTCATTCTCGATCGTTATATCACTAAATGTTGATAATTCTAGTTGCCCCAAATGGGCAAACACAGTGTTTTTAGACATAAGAGTGATGCCATTCTTGAAGTGCTTTTGATTTGTCAGTTCGTGTTCTGTACTCTCAATTCCTGCTCGCTTACAGATTGCCTGGATAACTCCTTTGATAAAAAAGAAGTCATTGCGAAGACCATTGTTGCGCCAGTGATTTTCATTTTGCCCTCCAGTGACCCCTATGACAAGTTGTTTTGTTTCAACATTTTCGTCTCCTTCCTTATAATAGGTGTTTCCAAACTCAAAAAACTTACAGTTCTCATTTTTCCTGTTGATATTGTATTGCATAGATGCAACTAAGCCTTCAAACAAGTTTGTTCTCATTGCTGTGAGGTCTTGACTTAAGGGATTGACAATGGTGATGGTTTTGTCAGCTTCACTTTCATTCAATTTGACAAGTGAGTTGTTATAAATTTCAAAAAATCCGAGGTTTGCCAACTGTTGACCTATAATTCTTTCTATTGTGTCAGCTGCTTTGTCACCTTTGGGCATGGAAGTGGTGAGCTGATCTGAAAAATCGATATTGTTGTAACCATAGATACGTAAAATCTCTTCAACGACGTCGGCAGGTCGTGTTACATCTACACGATAAGTCGGAACAGAAAGACCCAAAGTAGTTTCTGAAACACTGTTGATTTTGATATCTAGGGAAGTCAAAATGGACTTTACGTCTTCTCTTGGTATTTCATGCCCAATGAGTTTATTGATATATTCAAACTGAATCGTGAGTTGATGTGGTTTTGCTTTTTTGGGATAATCATCAGATATTTCACTCGTAATTTCACCTCCAGCAACTTCCATAATGAGAAGGGCAGCACGTTTGAGTGCATATTCACATAATTCAATATCTATTCCACGCTCAAATCGAAAGGATGCATCAGTATTTAGACCATGGCGTTTGGCTGTTTTTCGTATGCGTACAGGGTCGAAGTAGGCACTTTCCAAAAACACTTCCTTTGTGGCTGCTGTTATACCAGAATCAATTCCACCAAAAACACCTGCAATACACATAGGCTTGTCGCCATCACATATCATTAAATCTTCTTCATGTAGCTCTCTTTTTACACCATCGAGTGTGGTGAAAGAAGTGCCTTTGGCAAGGGTTTTGACCTGAACTGTTTTTGAGGAAATCTTATTTGCATCGAAAGCGTGCAAAGGTTGTCCGATTTCGTGAAGCACATAATTTGTAGCATCAACGATGTTATTGATCGGAGTAAGGCCTATTGCTTTGAGTTTGTTTTGGAGTTTGGCATGGGAGGGACCAACACTCACCCCAGAGATTCGAACACCACAATATCTAGGTGCTGCATTGACATCTAAAACATCAACACGAATGGGATCAATGGACTGCTGAACATGAAAATCATTGGCACTAGGAGTGATAAGCTCAGTTTGAATACCACGATAGGTCCAAGCTGCCTTTACATCACGTGCAACACCCATATGGCTCATCGCGTCGGCGCGATTTGGGGTTAATCCTATTTCAAAAACATCATCTTTTTCAGGTAAAAACACATCAGAACAAGGTGTCCCAACTTTCCATTTTCCATCCAAAACCATGATGCCATCATGACTTTGACCTACGCCAATTTCGTCTTCAGCACAGATCATACCCATGCTTACTTGATCACGAATTTTTGCCTTTTTGATCTTAAATGGATCTCCTTCCAAGGGGTGAATGGTACAACCCACTGTTGCAACAGCAACTTTTTGACCTTTTGCCACGTTTGGTGCTCCACAGACAATTGACAATGGCTCATCATCCCCAACGTCGACAGTGGTGACTTTAAGTTTATCTGCATTGGGGTGTTTTTCACATGTGAGCACTTCACCCACAACCACTCCTTCTAGCATTCCAGGGATAGATTCAAAAGTTTCAACACCCTCAACCTCTAACCCCAAATCAGTCAATAGGTCACTGACTTGTTCTACACTCCAGTCTGTTTTGACAAATTTCTTTAACCAGTTAAATGATATTTTCATGCCCGAATACTATTGGTGTAAAGATACGACGAAGATTTATTCTATTGATATCTTTTATGAGATGTACTTCCATATTCCTTTTCCTGATTGGAGGATGCGAATGGTGTCAGCAATTGGCTTGTTTTGTTCTTTTGCCAATGAAGGGTCATCCGCCAACAATTGAGTCGCCACTGTGCGAACTTGCTGAATGACTTGTGCATCACGACTCAGATTTGCGATGCGCATTTGCAGAATACCACTTTGTTGGGTTCCCATCAGATCTCCTGGTCCTCGAAGTTTTAAATCGATCTCAGCGAGTTTAAAACCATCTTGTGATTGTATCATGGCATTGATACGTGTTTTGGCCTCATTGGATAACTTATTGCCTGTCATCAAAATGCAATAGCTTTTATCAGCCCCTCGTCCGATGCGTCCACGCAATTGGTGAAGCTGCGATAGCCCAAAACGCTCAGCACTTTCAATAATCATCACACTGGCGTTGGGGATATTAACACCTACCTCTATCACTGTTGTAGCGACCATGATTTGTGTCTTTCCACTTGCAAATCGCTGCATTTCCATGGCTTTGTCTTCTGATTTCATTCGACCATGAACGATACTAATTTGGTAGTTTGGCTTTGGAAAATCTCTTGATATACTTTCAAATCCATCCATTAAATCCTTATAATCCATCTTTTCTGACTCTTCAATCAATGGGTAAACGATATAGACTTGTCTTCCTTTTGCAACCTCAGTTTTGATAAATTGATTGACTGCCAATCGATTTCGGTCTGTACGTTGAGCAGTTGTGATTGGTTTTCGCCCTGGTGGCAATTCATCGATAACAGAACTCTCCAAATCGCCATACATTGTCATGGCCAAGGTACGAGGGATGGGTGTTGCTGTCATCACTAGTATATGAGGGGGAATGTGATTTTTCTTCCAAAGTTTTGCTCTTTGCGCCACACCAAAACGATGTTGTTCGTCAATGATGGCAAAGCCCAAATTTTTAAATAAAACACTGGGTTCAAGCACTGCATGTGTGCCGACAAGTAGCTGTAGCTCTCCCGATTGCAGTTGGCTATGAATCACTTTCCTCTCTGCTGCTTTGGTTGAACCAGTGAGCAGTTTAATCGTTATTCCCAATGGTTTTGCCAGTTCGGAAAGGGTATGAAAATGCTGTTGTGCAAGGATTTCTGTTGGGGCAACGATGGTTGTTTGCATTTGGTTGTCGAATGCGATCAATGCACTTAAATACGCAACAATGGTTTTTCCTGAGCCAACGTCTCCTTGCAACAATCGATTCATCTGTGCGCCACTGCCAAAATCTGAGCGAATTTCTTTGATTACTCTTTTTTGTGCTTTTGTCAATGAAAATGGCAAGTGATCATTGTAAAAAGTATTGAACAAATCACCAACCTTTTCGAACAAGTGTCCTTTAAATTGTTTTTGATGTTCCAATTTTTTCTGCAAAAGCTGGAGTTGAATAAAAAACAACTCCTCAAACCGAAGGCGTTTTTGGGCTTTTTCAAGCGCATTCAAATTTTTTGGAAAATGAATCGAACGCAAAGCATCTGTAGCGCCAATGAGCCCATGTGTATTTCTTATATTTTCAGATAAAGTTTCTCTAACACCCAACTGCAGCTCTTCGAATAAATGCTGCATAATCTGTCGCATCGTTCGATTCGTAATACTGCGATTCACTAGTTTTTCTGTTGAGGGGTAAACAGGTTGAAATATGGCAGATTTTTTAGTGTTGTCCTCTGTTTGTTCTTCTAGCTCAGGATGGGCTATTGAGCAACGAGAGCCATACCAAGTCAGTTTTCCAAAGGCAATGTAGTTGATGTTAACTTGTAACTGTTTTTGAATCCACTGATACCCCCTAAACCAGATGAGTTCAATTTCCCCAGTTGCATCTTGAAAATTGGCAACCAAACGCTTTCCCTTGGCTTGATTGATCAGACGTATACCGGTGATTTTCCCAATCAACTGCACATCAGCCTGCACTTTTGGGAGTTCAGCAATGTTGTAAAAACGAGTGCGATCAACATATCGATTGGGAAAGTGATACAACAAATCCTTGCAAGTGTCAATGCCCAATTCATTTCGAAGTAAAGTACCACGATTTGGACCAACCCCTTTGAGGTATTCAATGGGTTTTTCTAACAACGGTGCTGCCATGTAACGAAGATAATTTTTTTCAAAATATTTGTTGATAAAGTGCTCTTTTGTTTTATGAAATAGACTGATTTTTTTCACGTAATTTAGTGGCTGTGGAAGATTACCTATCACAACTTAACTCTGCTCAGCAAGAACCTACAACCCATGTGGTAGGGCCTCTGATGGTCATTGCTGGTGCTGGATCTGGAAAAACTAGAGTATTGACCTATCGAATTGCATATCTGATGCAGCAAGGCATAGATGCATTTTCAATATTAGCATTGACTTTTACCAACAAATCAGCTCGGGAAATGAAGACCCGAATTGCCCAAATTGTGGGGGAAAGTGAATCTAAAAACCTTTGGATGGGTACCTTTCACTCTGTCTTTGCACGAATTCTTAGAGCAGAAGCTGATAGATTGGGCTATCCTTCAAGTTTTACGATTTATGACACACAGGACTCCGAACGCCTTGTGAAAGCGATCATCAAGGAAATGAATCTTGACACTGATATATATAAACCAAAACAAATTCGAAATCGAATTTCTTCATTTAAAAACAGTTTAATTACTGTTCGAGCCTATCACAACAACCCTGAATTGGTTGAAGCAGATCGTGAAGCTAGGCGCTCTGCTATGGGTAATATCTACAAAAACTATGTTGAGCGGTGCTTCAAAGCAGGTGCAATGGATTTTGATGATTTATTGTTAAAAACAAATGAACTACTCAATCGTTTTCCTGAAGTATTGGCAAAATATCAAGATCGTTTTCGCTACATTTTGGTCGATGAGTATCAAGACACCAATCATTCTCAATACTTGATTGTCCGTGCCCTTGCTGATAAATTTCAAAACCTATGTGTCGTAGGGGATGATGCACAAAGTATTTATGCCTTTCGTGGGGCGAACATCGAAAACATCCTGAACTTTCACAAAGACTATCCAAATGCAAAAACCTATCGGTTGGAGCAAAATTATCGTTCAACAGAACATATCGTGGATGCTGCCAATAGTGTTATCAAACACAACCAAAATAAACTTGAAAAGACTGTTTGGACAGCCAATGAAAAGGGTGAAAAAATAGTCATTCATAGAAGCCCATCAGATGGGGATGAGGGTCGCTATGTAGGGGAATCCATATTTGAAAAAGCGATGAATTTACAGTTGCCCTATACGTCATTTGCGATTTTATATCGCACCAATGCGCAGTCAAGAGCGATGGAAGATGCATTGCGAAAAAGAAATATCCCATATCGTGTGTATGGGGGTCTTTCCTTTTATCAGCGTAAAGAAATCAAAGATATGCTCGCTTATCTTCGTTTGATTGTCAATCCCAAAGACGAGGAAAGCTTTAAAAGGGTGATCAATTATCCTGGTCGTGGAATAGGGCAGACGACGATTAATAAACTCGTGGTTACTGCTCAAGAAAACAACCTATCCCTCTTTGAAGTCGCTGATCGAGCAAATGAACTACCATTAAATATCAATGCAAAAACGAAAACGAAATTGGTAAACTTTGCAACACTGATCAAGAGTTTTCAGGCTGCAGATACAAAACAAGATGCATTTCAGACTGCTGACATGGTTGCCAAAAAAACAGGTCTAGTGCAGGAGCTTAAAAAAGAAGGCACCCCAGAAGCAGTGAACAGAGTTGAAAATATCGAAGAATTGCTCAATGGTGTTCGTGATTTTGTTGAAGGACAGCGTGAAATTGTGGATGCAATAGGGTCACTTGTTGAATTTCTTGAAGATGTTGCTCTTGCAACTGATTTTGACAATGAGTCCACAGATGAAAACGCTGTATCGCTTATGACAGTTCATTTGGCCAAGGGGTTAGAATTTCCTCATGTTTTTATCGTGGGTATGGAGGATGATTTGTTTCCTTCAGCGATGAATATGAATTCACGTTCTGAGTTGGAAGAAGAAAGGCGATTGTTTTATGTAGCTCTTACTCGTGCAAAAAAAGAAGCAATACTGACGTACACCCAGTGTCGATATCGATGGGGTAAATTGAATGATGCTGAACCAAGTCGATTTTTATCAGAAATTGATCCATCATGTGTTGACAATCGAGTTGTTGAGACAAATTATGAATTTAAGCCTTTTGTCGACACATCGATTTTTGGAGATAATAAAGCTAAAATTCGAATGAAGCAGCCCCCAATAAAAAATAATAAATCTATTCCAAAAAATCTAAAGGCAGTTTCGTCCTCATCAAACGTATCACCAATTGACCTTACGCATATCACATTAGGTGCGAGAGTTAAACACAACAGGTTTGGAGCTGGGACAATTGTCTCTATTGAGGGGGATGATAGCGATGCAAAAGCACTGATTGATTTTGATGGCAGTGGAAGAAAAAACCTACTGTTACGATTCGCAAAACTTGATATTTTATAGATGAGTTTGTCATTTTATGGTAATATTTAAAAGATCATTAGAAAATCAGATGAGATAACATCATCTGGGGTGCTTATCGTTTATCCAAAAGAAATAGTCTATGCAATTGGATGTGCAAGTTTAAATACCACTGAATTAGTAAAAATGACAAATATTAAGAATACTAAAAAAACAAAACTGCCTGTGAGTTTGGTCTGTTCTTCAATTTCTTAGGGATATGAATATAAAGGTCAAATGGACAATGCGACCTATCGAGCGCTCAAGTCATATTTACCATGTCCTTCAACATTTATTCTTCTTGTTACTTAAAAACTCCCAAAAGTTATGGGCCATTGCAATCTATTTGTGTTTGCATTTTCCAATCATTAGGTATTTGTAGTTTAATCGAAGTTATAGGCCAGACATTAGCATCACTTCATCATGCAGATAATATACGTGACTATACAAATGATCCTGATGAGATTGAGCAAGATTGAGTTTTTGATATCGATTTTTTTATCGACCAATAGTTTTGGAGATAATAAGACAGAAATCATTTGTCAAGGGTTATGGGTGGTGTTTTCATGCCACAAAAAAACGCAACCCTTGGGTTGCGTTTCAAATTTTCTTAGAGATTGTTTGTTATTCAGTAGTAGCAGCCATCGCCTCGTCTAATAAGCTGTAGAACTGATCTAATTTTGGAAGTAAAACAATTCTGATTCTTCTGTTGTTTGCACGTCCTGATGCAGTTTCATTGTCATCAACAGGCATGTAAGAGCTACGTCCAGCTGCGATCATACGCTCAGGTGAAACGCCAAATTCTTTTTGAAGAACTCTAACGATAGATGTTGCGCGATCAACACTTAAGTCCCAGTTGTCTTCAAACATTTCGTTGCTAATTGGTCTGTCATCAGTGTGACCTTCAACCATAAACTCAAACTCTGGTTTATCATTGATGATTTTAGCAACTTTCCCAAGCACTTCTTTCGCACGTTGGGTTATTCTATTACTACCCGAATTGAACAACATTTTGTCAGAAATAGAGATGAAAACAACTCCTTTTTCAACATTGATTTCAATATCACTGTCATTGATATCGACAAGCGAGCTTTTCAAAGCTGTTACAAGCGCTAGAGTAACTGAATCTCTACGCGTTACAGCATCTTGCATTCTTCGAATGGTCAGATCTTTTTCTTTCAATGACTCGAGAGAGCGTTCAAGATTGTCAGCACCTTTCTTAGTCAATGTAGTTAGGTTACCCATATTATTAATTAGGTCTTGGTTGTTCTCAATGAGAAACTGATTTTGCTTACGGAGTTCAGCGATCGAAGCATCGGATGCCGCTTTTTCATCTAAACAAGCGTTGAGTTCAACAGTTGTAGAATTCAATAAATCTTGTGTTTCTTTTTGTTGAGTTTCAAGAGCAGCATATTTTTTTTGGGGTACACACGATGTAAATAATATTGGGTATGCTACAAGTAAAACGATTATTTTTTTCATTACTGTGATTTTAATTTTGTTCAAAGTTATTAAAAATAAGATTAATCTTCTCTTATTACAACGCTTTTTTAAAGAAAATTATTATGGACTTAATCTAGAAATCAAAAATTTTAGAAAAACGCTTTGCATTCGGAAAGGGGAAATGGTTTTTTGTCGATGTTTACACGCTTGTCGAAAGGTCCAAAAAAAAGAGTTGTGTGCCTTAACAATAGCCCAAACATGGCTGAACCGAAGAGTTACGAAAAAAATTATTCCAAGGAGAAAATCAAAGAAAAGTCGGGAAAAGATGATGAATAGCAATGGAATAAAATAAATATTTTTAGTATAGCTCCAAAGTGAATTACGAATGTTATAAAAGAGTTTTTTCGGATGACTTGTTGCTAGTGTTCCACCCCCAAGGTGTGCTACCTTTACTCTTCCATTGCAGATTGCTGCCCAACCCTCTACATTTCCGCGAAGACACAAGTCAATTTCTTCAAAGTGCATAAAAAAACCTTCATCAAACCCACCCAACTGATTGAAAGTTGTTTTTCGAACCCAAAAAGCAGCTCCACTTACCCAAGTAACATAATGCTGATTGTCATACTGACCATAATCTTTTTCACAATAATATAGATATCGACCTCTGCAATATGGAAATCCAAAAATATCTAGATAGCCACCTGCAGCACCAGCATAATCAAAAACAGTATTATCGTGCAAGGAGACAATTTTGGGTTGTGCAAAGCCAAGTGATTGTTGTTCCAAAAACAACTTTTTCATAGATGAAACCCAAGGGGAAGAGATTTGAACGTCGTTGTTGAGTAAGCAATACAAATCTGCATCAATTTTGGAAATTGCAAGATTGTATCCTTTTGCGTAGCCATAATTTTCATCCAGAATTAAAGTCTTAACACCTGGAAAGTTGTTTTTTATAAAATCAATTGTATGATCCACCGATCCATTGTCAATGACCCATATTTCAGCATCACCTTTGTGAGCGACAACACTTTCTAGATAAGAAGACAGCAGTTTCTTTCCATTATGGCTTAGTATCAGAATAGCAACTTTCATTTCAATGGGGGCTAAGTATGGGTAAATCCTCGCAAAAGTGATATTGTTGGTTCTTGTATTCAAATTTACAATAATAGTGATTTAGTCCATTGGTAATCATCATATATTGTGAATTGAAATTCATATTGTAGCGTGCGATCTGATCAAAAGTTTCTTGCGAAATAGGTATGTTAGGGGCTTTGCATTCAACCAAAAGTTGCACACTCCCATCGCTTGAAAAAACAATAACGTCAAATCTTTTTTTCAAGCCTGCAAGTGTAAATTGCTTTTCAACGTTGATCCAAGACTTGGGTGCCTTTTTTTCGAATAACAAATAGTTCACCACGTGTTGTCGAACCCACTCTTCAGGGGTTAAGACGACAAATTTTTTACGTATTTGATCAAAGATGTAACGCCTGTTTTTACTACTTTTGATTAACAGCGAATATGGCTGAAATGCTAGTTTTTGCATATTACAAAAATGAAAAAAAACATTGAACTCAATACAAGATATTTTTAAATCAATAAAGGAGAGACAATTTTCTCCCATATATTTCTTGATGGGCGAGGAGCCTTACTTTATCAATCTTATTGAAAAAGAATTGTATAAAACAGTTCTCTCTGAGGAAGAACGCGCATTCAACCAAACCATTTTGTATGGTAAAGACACGACAATAAAACAGATTTTAGATGCTGCAAAAAGGTTTCCGATGATGGCAGAACACCAGCTTGTTATTGTCCGAGAGGCACAAGAATTGTCTCGAGTCATTCATCAATTGGAGAGTTATGTTGCCAATCCTCAACCTACAACTATTTTGGTTGTGTGCTACAAGTATAAATCGATTGATAAAAGAAAAAAACTATACAAGTCATTGCTAGGTCATTCTGTTTTGTTTGAGAGTAAAAAGCTTTATGAAAATCAGGTGCCAGATTGGATACATCGCTGGACCAATAACAAAAAAAGAACCATAAATCTTAAAGCATCACATCTTTTGGTCGAATATTTGGGAACTAACCTTAGTGTGATTAAGAAATCGTTGGAGAAACTAATCATGCTTGTTAGTCATGAAAATGAGATCACAGAACATCATATCGAAGAGTATATTGGTTTTAGTAAGGACTTCAATAATTTTGAATTGCGAAAAGCCCTAGGGGCTGGCAATGTATCACATGCGCAAAAGATCTGTCATTATTTCTCATTACACCCTCGTGAGCATCCCGTTATTGTAACTCTTTCTGCATTGCATCAATTTTTTATTCAATTGCTGCAGTATCATAGTTTGGAAAATCACAACCCTAGTCACGTGTCTAGGGTGTTGGGTGTTCGAGAGTTTGCTGTAAAGGAGTATCAGTTGGCAGCACGTCGCTATCCGATGAAATCGATATCTTATATCCTTGAAAAAATACGAACAGCTGATTTGAATTGCAAAGGACTTGGGGTTGATTCAATACCTGAAAAAGCAATACTTCGACAGTTGATTAATGATATTGGGGGGTAGATTTACATAGGAAACTGCCTTGTATCGAACTCATGCATCATCTCATACACAGTTTCGACAATATCATCTAAACTTGGCTTTGAAAAATAATCTCCATCAGAACCATACGCTGGGCGATGTTCTTTGGCAGATAGTGTCTTTGGTTTGCTGTCTAACAGGGGAAAAATTTGCTGTTTTTCCAACAATTCATTTAAAATATAAGCTGTTCCTCCTCCTGGTACATCCTCATCAACAATCAACACACGATTGGTTTTCTCGATGCTTTTGCGAATGTCGTGGTTCAAGTCAAAAGGTGTTAGGGATTGAACGTCAATCACTTCGATGTCAATACCTAAGCTAGCGAGTTCATCAGCTGCTTCGAGAACAATTCGAAGGGTGGATCCATACGAAACGACAGTCATGTCTTTTCCTTTGCGAACTGTATCTACAACTCCAAGTGGAACACGAAATTCTCCAAAATTGTTAGGTAGTTTTTCTTTTAAGCGATATCCATTTAAAGATTCAATAACAAGGGCAGGGTCATTGCCCTCCAAAAGGGTATTGTACATCCCTGCTGCTTGGGTCATATTGCGAGGAACGAGTACAAACATACCCCGAAGATTGTGCACAAGACTTGCCATAGGAGAGCCTGAATGCCAAATCCCTTCGAGTCTGTGTCCTCGCGTTCGAACAATCAGTGGACATACTTGCTTACCGTTGGTACGATAATGTAAAGTCGCCAAGTCATCACTCATGATTTGAAGCGCATATATTACATAATCCAAATACTGAATTTCAGCAATCGGACGAAGCCCACGTAGTGCCATTCCGATTCCCTCGCCAACAATGGTTGCTTCTCGAATGCCACGATCTGCGACTCGCTCAACACCAAACTGGGACTGTAAACCCTCTAAACCCTGATTGACATCACCAATCTTACCTGTATCCTCTCCAAATACAAGTAAATTGTCATGCTTTTCAAAGAGTGCTTTAAAGTTATCTCGAAGTATTATTCTGCCATCGACCTTGGACGCCTCATCCTCATACGACACCTCAACTTTTTTCACTGCTAGTGAAGATGTTTTTGTTTTGTTGTACAAAGAGCCACTGAATTTTGGCTGTATTTCTTTAAAATAATTAGTAATCCATGATTGTAGTTTCTCAATTTGAGAGTGGGGTTGTTTTCGCAATAATCGTAATGATTTACGTGCAAAGGATGCGATTTTTTTACGATTGATCGATTTGTCTTTCAACAGTCTTTCTCCTTCTTTAACTAGACCTTCATCACCTGCATCAGAAAGACACTTGGTAAGCTTTTTTGCTTCGTTACGAATGGGTTCTAAGCTAGCTTCCCATGCATTTTCTTTTGCTTTTTTTGCTTCTTGTTGGGTTGATATTTCAATTATATCAAGCTCTGCTTCGGTAGCGATATTATTGTCAATAATCCAAGACCTAAATTTGAGATTGCAGTCGTTTTCTTTTTCCCATTTCAGACGATTATTAGATTTGTATCTTTCATGAGAACCAGAAGTGGAATGACCTTGTGGCTGTGTGAGTTCTGTTACATGAATCAGTACAGGAACATGATGAGTTCTTGCGACTTCTCCTGCTTTTTGGAAAACGTGTATTAGGTTTGGATAGTCCCATCCTTTGACTGAAAAAATCTCAAAACCATCTTTTGTTTTATTTCGTTTAAATCCTGAAAGGGCTTCTGAAATACTCTCTTTAACTGTCTGAAAACTATTGTTAACCGAAATACCATAATCATCATCCCAAACACTGATAACCATTGGTATTTGATGAACACCAGCAGCGTTTAAAGATTCGAAAAATAACCCTTCACTTGTGCTTGCATTCCCTATAGTGCCCCATGCTACTTCATTTCCATTGACTGAAAATTTGGGGTTGTCAAAGAGTTTTTCAGACCTATATAATTTTGATGCCATCGCAAGACCCACAAGACGCGGCATTTGTGAAGCTGTAGAAGATACATCAGAACTTGAATTGTATCGATCGGTTTGTGTGAGCCACGACCCATTTTCGTCAATTAAGTCTGTGTTATAGTGACCACCCATCTGTCGACCAGAAGACATAGGTTCATGATTAGGATCTGTATGCGCATATAAACCAGCAAAAATTTGTTGAGGTGTAAGGCATTCGATCGCCATCATAAAAGTCTGATCACGATAATAACCAGATCGAAAATCCCCTTTTTGAAATGCCTTTGCCATTGCAATTTGAGGAAGCTCTTTTCCATCGCCGAAAATGCCAAACTTGGCTTTCCCAGTAAGGACCTCCTTGCGACCCAATAGGCTAACAGCTCTGCTCAGGCAAACAATCTCATAGTCTTTTAGGATTTCTTTCTTAAAAGATGCAAAGGAAATTTCTGAAGTGAGTTCGTTTATCATTTGGTAATGGCGCACAAATTTACAAATTTGTA
>CAJXBR010000005.1 GCA_913051755.1 uncultured Flavobacteriaceae bacterium | reverse complement strand
TATGACCTGAGAGCTGTTCAGGCATAAATTCCATATCGACAAAATTTCCGTCAAAATCATGGGCGTAAGCATAGTTTTTGCCAAAGTCGAGGTCTTTCATCAATTGTGTGGGTGCATTTCGCAAGGGTAGGGGCACCTCCAAATCTCCAGTTTCTGAGACAAGTTTTTGGGCTTTTGAAATCGCCTGATAACTGCTATTGCTTTTCGGAGAGCTTGCAAGATAAATAGCACATTGACTTATTATGATTCGAGCCTCTGGCATTCCGATTGTGTGAATTGCCTGAAAACAACTTTGTGCCATAATAAGTGCTGTTGGATTGGCATTTCCAATGTCTTCACTGGCAAGAATAACCATACGGCGTGCAATAAATTTGATTTCTTCACCTCCTTCAAGCATCCGAGCCAGCCAATACATTGCAGCATTTGGGTCACTCCCACGTATAGATTTTATAAAGGCAGAAATGATATCATAATGTTGTTCCCCATCTTTGTTATATTGGGCTGTATTTTGTTGTGCAATTTGGGCAACAAAGGTATTTTCAATGATAACTTTATCAGTTTTTTTGGCAAGCACACACAGTTCAAAAAGGTTGAGTAATCGACGTGCGTCACCACCTGAATAGCGAATAAGTGCATCCGTTTCTTTAAGAACAATGGATTTTTGTTGTAACTGTTCGTCTATCGAAATGGCTTTGTTTAGGATTGAAACGAGATGCTTTTTAGATAGTGGTTCGAGGATGTATAACTGGCATCTTGAGCGGAGGGCTGGAATGACTTCAAAACTAGGATTTTCTGTTGTTGCTCCAATGAGTGTAATCCATCCTTTTTCTACTGCTCCAAGCAAAGCGTCTTGTTGTGATTTGCTAAAGCGATGAATTTCATCGATAAATAAAACGGTTCGCTTTTGAGAGGAAAACAGACTGTCTTGACGTTTTGCCTGTTGGATGACTGCCCGTACTTCTTTAACTCCTGATTCAATTGCGCTGAGCTGCTGAAAAGGGCGATCTAATGCGATGAGTTGTGCCAAAGTGGTTTTCCCCACACCTGGTGGCCCCCAAAAGAGAAGCGAGGGGATCAGATTTTGATCTTTGTATGAAACCAAAACTCCTTTTGGACCGACCAAATGCTCTTGACCGACAAATTCATCGAGCCTCTGCGGGCGCATGCGTTCTGCAAGAGGAGAATTCATGTAATAAAGATAAGTATTTAGGACTTTAGACGTTGTCGCATGGTTTCATACAGAAACATTCCTGTAGCTACGGATACATTATAGGAGTCCATATCACCAAGAATAGGAAGCTTTGCAGTATGTGAACAAAGTTTTCTAACGCCATGTGAAACTCCTTTATCTTCAGCACCCATTATGATGGCAATCGAGCCTGTAAGGTTAAATTCAAAAAGGTTTTGCTCTGCTTTTTCATCGGCTACGATCGATTGGATATCGTAGGATTTCAGTAAGTAGAGCGCGTCTTTGAGGTGACTGACTCGACAAATGGGAACCTGAAAGACCCCACCTGCGGAAGTTTTAATCGTTTCTCCTGTGATTTGCGCCGAGCCACTGGTTGGTATCACAACAGCAGTGGATTTTGCAGCTGCTGCTGAGCGAATGATTGCGCCCATATTGCGGGTATCAGTAATCCCATCTAAAAGAACGAAGAGTCCAGCGTTTTGATGAGTCTCTACAAGATCTTCTAGTGAGTGAAATGTAATTTCGCTCAGCTGGGCGACGACTCCTTGATGGTTATGAGGTGTGAGTTTGTTGAGTTTTTGAATGGGAACATAGGAATAGGGGATTTTTGAATTTTCCAATTTGCCGATGAGTCGTACGGCATTGTTCTTGTTTATATCACGTTGAATAAAAACTTTTGAAATGGTTTTTGAAGCTTCAATTGCTTCAATGACCGCATTAGTTCCGAAAACTATCAATTTATTATTGTAAGGTTATTTTTTTACTTAGCGTGTAATTTTCAAACTCTACTGTAACAAAATAAACACCTTTTTCTAAATTATGCGTAGGGATTTGAATTAAAGGTTCATCAAACTGGTTGTGACGATAAACAACTCTGCTATTTAAATCAATTAGTTTAACTGAAACTATTCCTGCATCTTGAATTAGGGAACGTATATTTAATATTTTTGTTGCTGGTATAGGATAGATTAATAGTTTTTTATCTTCAAATTCATAGTTATTCCTACTCAGTGTTAAATTACCATTTCCCGAAATAATAAGCGAAACTTTTTGAGAAGATTCTAATGTTCCTTTGTGTGAAACGGTTATTAAATAATCACCATTTGGATTTTCGATTTCAATTTTTTCAATTACATCAACAGAATTATCATCTTTTATTGCTGGGTTAATGTAATTAGTGCTATCGAGAACCCATGGAAAAAAAGTAGAGACATTGTTTGAAATTCTTAAATCAATATCATTAACTAAGTCTTTTTCTTGATCAATCTCAGCATATGGGTCATTCCAGCTAATGGTAGTTATAAGCTTTTCATTACCATTTGATGAGAACAAAATTTCATAGGTTTCATTATTCGACAGTTCAAATTCATGAATAGTTAGAGGATTTGTTTCGTCATCAGAAATAATTTCAGCTGCTCTTTTCAAGTTGACCACTCCATATCCAGTTCTGGAATCAGGACCTATATAATTTAATTCACTGTTTCCCCATTTTAGTATATCATCAGCAGAGTGGCACAGTAATGCTTTTAATGTTGAAGATAACATATATGAGTCATGAATTGAGGAATAATGTTGCTGCAATAGTGCTGAACCACCTGTAAGAGAAGGTGAAGCAAAAGATGTTCCATTAACAATAAAATAACTATCCTTATCCTCTGAATCATCTTCATTCCACCCTGCTACTCTGTAACCTTCACCTAGTGACATTATTTCTGGTTTAATTCTCCCATCGTTAGTAGGGCCACCACTGCTGAAATCAGAAAGCGTGGTTTCAGCCCAAGGAAAATTTTGATTGTTAATACTTCCAACAGATATAGAATTTTTTGACACATTATAATCAACCATTAAATCAATTCCTTCAAGAGCCTGACCTAAAGAAGTGTAACTCTCATCTCCATCATTTCCAGAAGCCAAAATCATAGTGTAATATGGATATACATTCAGTATTTGATCGATAGTTTTAGAAATAGACGAGTAATATCCAATTGATTCTGGGGAAATAGCTAGCTCGCCATCTTCATCAAAAATTATGGTTCCATAAGAATGATTTGATAAAATAAAATCTGTATTACTTTGGAGCTGTTCATTAATTTCTTGAATATCAGCATTCCAATCGTAATAAATGAGTTTTTCCAAATTAGGTGCTAAACCACTAAAATCATGAGAAAAATCATGCCAAACTCCATTTGAAATTATACATGATACCACACTGGTAGGGTGTGAGTTTGTGATCTCTTGAGATTCATAAGGTGCGGGGGTTTCAATAATTGAAGCGCCAGTTTCGGATTTTATGAATTCAACATGATCTTTCATAATTCCATCTTCATCCCAAACCCCAACAGTAATTCCTTCTCCATAAAGATTTAGATTCAAATCTCCCCCAGCCTTCAATTCACTTGCTCTTGTAATATCGTTTGCTGACTTACCATGTCTTCTTTTAATGTACAAAGGTTCGCCAAAGTCGTTTACGTAATCAGGCCTAATTATTTCACCCGACTTATTTTTCTTTAGCAGTGGATGGTTGACTGCAACTATACTATCGATTTTTTTGTTTTGTAAGTAGTAAAAATTATTCAAGTTTGAATTTAATCTTGAAACCTTATTTTGAAAAATTTCTTTATTTGGTCTTTCTGAAGTGGAAACCTTACAGCCAACAAATATTATTAAGACACTTAATATGAGTTTAATTCTGAATGAAAATAAGTGGAAAATCATTAGTCTTTTTTATGTTTAATTTTTTATTTGATGTTATATAAATTTTCCCTTCAAGATCTATTGATAACGGATTAATTATTTGATATCCATTTTTTAAAAGACCTTTAGATAGTAATTTTGCCAGTTGTATTTTATCTGTTTTTACAACGCCCCTCATCAAATTATTTTCATCAGTGTAAACTTCGTAAAGGTATGAGGGTAAAACAATTTCTTTTGGGCCTACTACAGTATCTACATTTTTTGAGTGAATAGCTTTTAAATCGTCGATATAGAAGCTATCCCCTTGTACAATCGTATTGATTTTATACTCATCGAAAGTAATCATAGTAGTGATATTGTTTTCTTTATTTTCAGTACAACTCGTAGTTATAAGGAAAAACAAAAGAGCCCCTAAAAAAAGGGACTCTTTAAAGTATTTAATATAGTGAGTTCTCACTTTTATTTTAAATTATAAACCTTTCCATCCTGGGCCTGGTGCAGTTGCTGGATTTCCTGCTCCGTCACCACCAAACGTGTAAAATTTATCTCCTGTGATTTCTAGTTCAGTTGCTGGGACTGGGAAGTGTAAAGGAGTACCTTTTTGTAACAAATCGTGTCTTCTCATGAAATAATAGTTAGTTCCAGCAGAACCATTTAAATGCATTTCAATTGAATATTCGTACAAAAGAGCCTTGGCTATTCCAGTCGCAGTAGCGTCAGTTGTTAAACCAGCAGTACCTCTAGCTGATGCATCTAAAGTTGCCTTTGCACCACTAAGATCACCTTTCTTTAATTGAGCTTCAGCTTTTAAAAGATGTAATTCTGCTAAAGGGAAAAGATTTAAAGAAGCACCATCAAAGTTTCTGTCATTTCCAGTAAAAAACCTAACATTTCTAGTATTTGAAAATAGATGTCTACCACGGGCTGGATTTAAATAACCAAAGTCAGCCGTATGAGCAAAATAATTTTCAATTCTTGGATCGGATGTATTAGAAATTGCACCAAGGATTACTGACTCGTCAGTTGGATAATCCATAGGCTGAGTGGTAGCATCACCCTCGGCTAAATATGCAATTTTTTGGTCTACAGGAAGGTAAGCAGCACCCGTACCTAATGTGTAGGTAGCCCAGTCTTGGTAATTATTAAATATAATTCCATTCTTTGCACCGGGATCAAAGTCAGCAGATATTCCACTTGCGATATGAGTAAGAACCTTATCGTAATCGACAGATTCAGCATTTGTTCTGGCAGCTCCCATTAAAAACTTAGCAGCATAAGAGTGTGCAACTGATACAAGTTCACTATTACTTACTGTTCCACCATCATAAACTCTTAGTGATACAGAAGATCCAGCAAGAGTCGCTGCCTTTTCTAAGTCAGAGACTGCATAATTAATAATATCAGTGTAACCTTCAAATTCAAGAGATGCAAGGTCTGAATCTTGTGTAACTCTGTATGCCTGATCATAAACAAGGCCAATGAAACCCAAAGATATTCCACGAACGAAATATGCAGCAACCTCTTTCTCTAGAGTTTTGTCAACTCCACCAACCATTAGCTTTTTACCACCATCAATGAGACTTAAAACAGAATTAGCATTATATATGTAAGAGTTAAAGCTGTTCCATGGTGCCGAAATAGGATATAAATCACTATTAGTTGGATTATTGTTCAGCGGCCTTCTTGGCTGGTCTGTAAATCCCCAAAAATCAAGATATGCATTTGTTGATGTAATTTGATCAGCTAGTCCATCATAATGCACACCCCAAAGCGTAATTGTTGTTCCTAACATATCAGTAACAGAACCATCAATTAATGATACGATGTCACTGTCTTGTGCTAGAGCACGATCTTTATCAGGCGCATTTTGATTTTCAACTTCAAAATCCTCACATGATATTGTGAAAACGAGTAGAAGTGTAAAAGTAAGTATTCTACTATAAAATTTGATTGAATTCATAATTAAAAATTAATTGTTACTGTTGTTAAAAATGTACTGAAATTAGGATAAGAGTATTCATCTAACCTAAAGTTTGTTGGGTTTGTGCTAATTGCAACTTCAGGATCCCAACCTGTATAATCTGTAATAGTTAATAAATTTATACCAGAAACTTTGAGACCAATTCTATCGATAAAATCTACAGGATTATTAATATCATAAGAAAGAGCAACTTCTCTTAATTTCATGTAGGTACCATCTTCAACAAAGTGAGAATTTGGCCTAGACTGATAATAAAGATTCTGAGCATAGTTCTGATCTTTGCTTAATGAAGCATATTCTGGCAAATCGCCATGACGTACATTGTAATACATGAGCTGACGTGTGTAATTATATATGTCACCTCCATGTTGATAGTCAATCAACATATACAAACCAAAGTCATTGTACTTGAAGTTAGTTGAAAAACCAACATTGAAATCAGGATTTGTGTTACCAATTTCACTTACGAGATCTTGAGAATTTTCTGAGTCATACAATACTAATGGAGATTCAGCGGAAGTACCAATATCAGCTGTGTGAACAACATATCCGTGCTCATTGATTGAGTACGCGTCTGTACCATGCTGACCTCCAGCCAATGCATTACTCGCAGCATTATTCATAACAACACCATCAGTAACAGTTAAATCACTAAGAGAAGTGGCATATTGATAACCATACATAGTACCGTAGGGTTTTCCTGCTTCAACTCTGAATATGTCAACTGCACCAAGACCACTTCTTGTATATGCCGGTACATCTCCAAGGTTTGTAATTTCCTGTGTACCAGTATCAAAGTTTAAATTAAATGATAAACGCATGTCATTTTTATTCATTAATTCACCGCCCAAAGAAGCTTCAATATATTTAGTGTTAATTTCACCAATGTTTTGAAATTGAGCAGAATAACCTGCGACACCACTGAGTGGAACTAAGATAACATCATCTTTTACATTTGTATCTGAATAAGTTAGCTCAAAATTAAAATTATTTTTGTATTGCAAATTAATTCCAACTTCAGTTTCTGCCACAACAGAGGGTAGCAAATTTTTGTTTCCAAGAATCCCAGGACTAATTCCAGAAGCTGTTACCGAAAATGTTTCGTATTGAGCATAAAAAGATGGATTAGAACCTGAAGTACCATAAGATGCTCTAATTTTCATTTCGTTAATATCACCAAGATCAAAATCTTCTGAGATTCTGTATGTTAATGATCCTCTTCCGTAAACTCTAGATCTTTCATCTTCACCATACAGGGATGATTCATCATTTTTGATTAATGCATCTAAAATTAGTTTATCCTTATAATCAATTAAACTATTAACAGATAAACTTCTTTGAACAGTCTCTCTTCTTTCAGAGCTTAATGACTGATTTTCCTTAACAGTATTTTCGACGTTGATCACTCCTTTAGCAATAAATTCATAACCACTTGCTACAAGAGATTCGTAAGATGATTTTAAATAATTAGCTGATCCAACTAGATCTACACTTAAGTCCTGTGTATCTACTAGAGTATACCTAATATTAGCATTAGTAGTTGCAAGTGAATATTGATCGGCACTTTCTGTAATACTACCATCATTTAAAGTTGCACTTGGAGTGGTTGTCTGAAAACCGTCAGGATAATAAACAATTGATTTATTATTTCTTTTGTCAATGGATTGTACAAAATCAAATGACAAATCATCTGAAAATTTATGGTTAAGTCTCAAACCCCCAACAAGTCTTGATTCATCAAATCCAAAGTTGATCTGTTGTGTGAAATAGTTTGGGTTTTGGAAATTTGCACCCTGTACAGAGTATCCAGATGGTGTAGCTTTGTATTGACCATTTTCATCCTTTTCATTCAGATTGATGAAGGGCTCAGCGATAAGTGCTGAGTAGAAAGCATTAGTACCTCCTTGTCCTTGTTCATCTAGACTAAATCCTTTTGATCTGTAGCTTGCAGCAGAAACATCAAGGGATGTTTCATCAGAAATATCTGTCTGGAAGTTTGTTCTAAAACTTGTTCTAGAGTAAGTAGGTACATTTTCAAGTATACCACTTTGCTCTAAGTTTTGGAAAGATACATAATAGTTAGAATTTTCACCGCCTCCACGTACAGAAGCTGTTACAGTTTGGTTAGGCTGTGAAGTGTAAATATCTGTAGCGTCATAAGTTTGTGATAAATATGGGTTATCAAAGAGCGTGACTCCATTAGCGTCAGTATCTAAAACCCTATTTCCACCTGAAAGTAAAAACCCAAAGTTAGAAGTATCTGGTGTTGAGGGATCATTATCCCAGTCACCATTTCGAACACCTTCGGGGTCATTTTTGTACATATGACTATTGGCAGTAGGGTAATCACTATTTAATGAAGATGAACTGTATTCATATGAAATAGTAACTTTAGGAGACTGGTTTCTATCACCTTTCTTTGTAATAATATTAATAGCACCATTACCAGCGAGTGAGCCATAGATAGCTGAACCAGCGGAACCTTTAACTACCTCTATAGATTGCACATCTTCAACAGGAATATCACTCAGTCTAGTGCCATTTGATGGGATACCATCAATCAAAATTAATGGAGATTGGCTGCCACTAATTGAGGTTGAACCTCTCAAACGAATTGAAGCAGTCGAAGATGGATTTCCAGAGGGCTGAACAATTCTCACACCCGAAATTTTACCTCTAAGTGCATTTGCTACATCACTTCCAGGAACTGTTTGAAGTTCTTCACCACTAACTTTTCCAAGGGAAAAACCAAGTTTCTTAACACTTGTTCCAACGGAAACACCAGTGACAACTACTTCATCAAGCTTGGTTGATGAAGTCAGCGTAACATTTAAGGACATAGAGGTCACTTCAATGGAACTCTGATTGTAACCAACGTAACTAACCGTAAGTTCTTCACCAAGTTCTGCATTGATTGTAAAATTACCATCAAAATCAGAAGTTGTTGCATTTGAATTATTTTCATTTAAAATGGTAGCTCCAGGAATTGGTGCACCAGATTCGTCTGTTACGGTTCCTGTTACGGATTGCTGTGCGAAAGCGACAACACCTAATAAGAATAGTAATGACGTTAATATTAGATTTAATTTAGTTTTCATATGTTTTATAATTATAGGAATAGGCAAATATGTTAACTTTTTGTTAATAAAACAAACATTTGTTTAAATTTTAAAAATTTATCTGAAACGAATTTTTTTCTACAATACAAAAAATTGGCAATCATGTTTTTTTTTAATTAAAAATTAATACTACATTTGCAGCCCTTAAAATAAGGGAAGAAACTAATTAGTAGTATGCCAACAATCTCGCAACTCGTTCGTAAAGGAAGAACAGATCTTTCAAAAAAGAGTAAATCTGCGGCACTTGATGCTTGCCCACAAAGACGTGGGGTTTGCACTCGTGTGTATACGACAACTCCGAAAAAGCCTAATTCCGCCATGCGTAAGGTGGCTCGTGTCAGACTAACCAATGGCAATGAGGTTAATGCCTACATCCCCGGAGAAGGACACAACCTTCAAGAACACTCGATTGTTCTCGTACGTGGAGGTCGTGTGAAGGATTTACCAGGTGTTCGCTACCACATTGTTCGTGGAGCACTAGACACTGCTGGGGTTGAGGGACGACTACAACGACGTTCGAAATACGGCGCCAAACGACCAAAAAAATAAAGAATTTGTAGAACAATGACGTTCAAGCTTGCTTGAACCACTCAATTTTGAGACATGAGAAAAAGATCGGCGAAAAAACGCCCTTTGTTACCAGACCCACGCTTCAATGACCAACTTGTCACAAGATTTGTAAATAATCTGATGTGGAGCGGCAAAAAATCAATCGCATTTAAAATATTCTATAACGCTATAGACATCGTTGATGAGAAAAAACAGGACGATGATAAATCAGCGTTAGAAATTTGGAAAGAAGCTTTGACCAATGTTATGCCACACGTCGAAGTACGTAGTCGTCGTATTGGTGGAGCAACCTTTCAAATTCCAAACCCTATCCGCCCAGATCGCAAAATATCAACCGCTATGAAGTGGTTAATTTCCTTCTCACGAAAGCGCAACGAAAAATCAATGGCTCAAAAGCTTGCTGCCGAAATTCTCGCTGCCTCAAAAGAAGAAGGTGCGTCTGTAAAAAAACGTATTGATACACACAAAATGGCCGAAGCTAACAAAGCATTTTCTCACTTTAGGTTTTAACATACATAATAATGTCAAGAGATTTAAAATTTACGAGAAACATTGGAATTGCTGCCCACATTGATGCTGGGAAGACAACGACAACCGAGCGTATTTTATATTATACAGGTGTCAGTCACAAAATAGGTGAAGTTCACGATGGAGCTGCTACCATGGACTGGATGGAGCAAGAACAAGAACGTGGAATCACAATCACCTCTGCTGCAACTACCTGCGAATGGACTTTTCCAACCGACCAAGGAAAACCAATTGACGGAGCGAAGGGATATCACTTTAATATTATTGATACTCCTGGTCACGTTGACTTTACTGTTGAGGTCAATCGTTCACTTCGAGTACTCGATGGACTTGTCTTTTTGTTTTCAGCAGTTGATGGTGTAGAGCCGCAATCTGAAACCAACTGGCGATTGGCTGACAACTATAAAGTACCAAGAATGGGCTTTGTTAATAAAATGGATCGCCAGGGAGCCAATTTTCTTAATGTTTGTACGCAAGTTCGGGAAATGCTCAAATCTAATGCAGTACCGATTGTATTGCCTATAGGCGATGAAGATAACTTTAAAGGCTGTGTTGATCTTGTAAAAAATCGTGCCATCATATGGCATGAAGAAAATATGGGTGCAACATTTGATGTTGTTGATATTCCCGAAGACATGAAGGATGAAGTCGAAAAATTCCGTGGCGAACTTATCGAAGCTGTGGCTGAATATGACGAAAATCTTCTTGAAAAATATTTCGAAGATCCTGAAACCATTTCTGAAGATGAGGTTCACAATGCACTTCGTGCTGCAACCCAGGATATGAGTATTATTCCTATGATTTGTGGTTCTGCTTTCAAAAACAAAGGTGTTCAGTTTTTATTGGATGCTGTTTGTCGTTATTTGCCTTCGCCTGAAGACAAAGATGCGATTGAGGGTACAAATCCTGATACAGATGAAGTTACCTCACGAAAACCAACAGTATCTGACCCATTTTCGGCTTTAGCATTCAAAATCGCGACAGACCCTTACGTTGGACGTTTGGCGTTCTTTAGAGCTTATTCGGGTCGTTTAGACGCTGGTTCATATGTGCTAAACACTCGTTCAGGAAACAAAGAAAGAATATCTCGTATCTATCAAATGCACGCCAACAAACAAAATGCCATTGATTTTATTGAAGCGGGAGATATTGGTGCTGCTGTTGGATTTAAAGATATTAAAACTGGTGATACGCTTTGTGCAGAAAAAAGTCCTATTGTTTTAGAAAGTATGGACTTTCCAGATCCTGTTATAGGTATTGCAGTTGAACCAAAAACAAAATCTGATGTCGATAAATTGGGTATGGCACTTGGTAAACTCGCTGAGGAAGACCCAACCTTCCAAGTTAAAACGGATGAGGCATCTGGGCAAACGATTATCAGTGGTATGGGTGAGCTTCACCTCGATATTATTGTTGATCGTTTACGTCGTGAGTTTAAAGTCGATGTCAACCAAGGTCAGCCTCAAGTGGAATACAAGGAAGCGATTACCCAGCTAGCTGACCACAGAGAAGTTTATAAAAAGCAGACAGGTGGACGTGGTAAGTTTGCCGACATTGTGTTTACGATAGAGCCTGCAGAAGAAGGTAAGCAAGGTCTTGAGTTCGTCAATGAAATTAAAGGTGGCAATGTCCCAAGAGAATACATTCCATCTGTAGAAAAAGGATTCAAGGATGCCATGCATAATGGCCCATTGGCAGGATTCGAGATTGACGCAATGAAAGTAGTTCTTAAAGACGGATCCTTTCACCCTGTTGACTCTGATTCATTGTCATTTGAGTTGGCAGCAAAGCTTGGTTACAAAGAAGCAGCCAGAGCTGCTGGAGCAGTCATTATGGAGCCAATGATGAAACTTGAGGTGTTAACACCTGAAGAAAATATGGGAGACATTGTCGGAGACCTCAATCGTCGTCGCGGGCAAGTCAATAGTATGGACGATCGTGCAGGTTCAAAAGTGGTAAAAGCAATTGTTCCTCTTTCAGAAATGTTTGGATATGTTACCTCATTGCGAACATTATCATCTGGACGCGCAACATCAACGATGGAGTTTTCGCATTATGCAGAGACGCCTAAAAATATCTCAGAGGAAGTAATCTCCGCAACAGTCGGATAAAGAATTGAAAAACAATGAGTCAAAAAATTAGAATTAAGCTCAAATCCTACGATTACAATCTGGTTGATAAATCAGCTGAGAAAATCGTAAAGACAGTAAAGACTACAGGAGCTGTGGTTACAGGACCAATTCCACTTCCAACACATAAAAAGATTTTTACTGTGTTGCGTTCACCACACGTGAACAAGAAGTCGCGCGAACAGTTTCAGTTGAGCTCATACAAACGTCTATTGGACATTTACAGCTCGTCTTCTAAAACTATTGATGCGTTGATGAAATTAGAGCTTCCGAGCGGAGTTGAAGTTGAAATTAAAGTATAATTGGATTCTCATTAGGGAATAACTAAATAAACCAATATGTCAGGGTTAATTGGAAAAAAAATCGGCATGACGAGCATCTTTGACGAGAATGGTAAAAACTTACCATGTACTGTCATTCAAGCTGGGCCTTGTGTAGTGACGCAAGTACGCACACAAGATTTGGATGGATATGATGCATTGCAACTTGGGTTTGATGATAAGTCAAAAAAGAGCAGCAACAAAGCCGCTGAGGGTCACTTTAAAAAAGCTAACACTTCTACCAAACGAAAGTTGGTTGAATTTAAAGGCTTTGATACAGAACACAAACTTGGAGATACTATCGGAGTTGATTTATTCAACGAAGGTGAGTTTGTTGACATTACCGGAACTTCTAAAGGGAAAGGTTTTCAGGGAGTCGTGAAGCGTCATGGTTTTAGTGGAGTTGGTCAAGCAACACATGGTCAGCACAATCGACTGCGTGCTCCTGGATCCATTGGTGCGGCATCATACCCAGCACGTGTTTTTAAAGGGATGCGAATGGGAGGCCGTATGGGTAATGAAAGGGTTACTGTTCAAAATCTTAGAGTTTTGAAAGTGGTTCCTGAGAAAAATTTATTAGTTGTGAAGGGATGCGTTCCTGGACACAAAAATGGTTACATCTTAATATCGAAATGATGAAGGTATCGGTAGTAAATCAAAAAGGTAAAGATACAGGAAGACAAGTTGACTTGTCTAAAGATGTATTTGAAGTTAACCCAAATGAGCATGCTCTTTATTTGGATGTAAAACAATATCTAGCGCATCAGCGACAGGGTACACACAAAACCAAGGAGCGAGCAGAGATTAAGGGTAGTACTCGCAAAATCAAAAAACAAAAAGGAACTGGCACAGCTCGAGCAGGAAGTATCAAAAACCCATTGTTTAGAAGTGGTGGACGAATTTTTGGTCCTCGTGTTCGTTCTTACAATCAAAAAGTAAATAAGAACGTCAAGAGATTGGCAAGAAAGTCTGCCTTAAGTTTAAAGGCAAAAAACAAATCTTTAACTGTAGTTGAGGATTTTGATTTTGATACGCCAAAAACTAAGTCATTTATAGCACTGTTGAATGCACTTGGAGTTTCTGATAAAAAATCATTGTTAGTTCTAGGTTCATCAGCAAAAAACGTGTATTTGTCAGCTCGTAATTTGAAAAGTGCAGATGTTGTGAATGATGCAGAATTGAGCACTTATAAAATTGTCAATACACAGCATTTGATTTTGGCAGAAAGCGCTGTGAATTCAATCATTTCTAATTTGAATAAAAAATAAGAACTCATGAGCATATTGATCAAACCTATCGTAACAGAAAAAACAACAAGTGAAAGTGAGTTGAGAAATCGCTACACGTTTTTGGTAAATCCAAAAGCAAACAAAGTAGAGATCAAAAAAGCAGTTGAGTCCACATATGGCGTAACTGTTGACAAAGTAAGAACACTGATTTATGGACCAGAGAGAAGAACTCGCTTCAATAAAAACGGTATTCAGTATGGAAAAACCAATGCAACCAAGCGTGCGTTAGTACAGGTTGCAGAGGGGGATCAAATAGATTTTTATAGTAATTTATAATCAAATAGGATGTCAGTTAGAAAACTTAAACCTATAACTCCTGGACAGCGCGGTAGAGTGGTCAATGGTTACGACGCCATCACCACTGATAAGCCGGAGAAAAGTTTGCTTGCTCCGAAAAAACGTTCAGGTGGTCGCAATAACAGCGGTCGAATGACTGTACGCTACAGAGGCGGGGGGCACAAAAAACGCTACCGTATGATCGACTTCAAGCGCAATCGCTTTGACAGTCCTGCTGAGGTATTGAGCATAGAGTACGATCCCAACCGATCGGCTTTTATTGCCTTAACTCAGTACAAAGACGGTGAAAAAAGATATATTATTGCACAAAACGGATTGAAAGTAGGCCAAAAGGTTGTTTCGGGCGAGAAAGTTGCAACCGAAATTGGGAATGCAATGGTACTGTCTAACATCCCTTTAGGCACAATAATTTCATGTATTGAGCTTCATCCTGGCCGAGGAGCAACATTGGCTAGAAGTGCTGGTTCTTTCGCACAGTTGATGGCTCGTGAGGGTAAGTTTGCAACTATTAAACTACCATCAGGAGAAACACGCTTAATCCTCACGAACTGTATGGCAACGATTGGAGCAGTTTCCAACTCCGACCACCAGTTACTCGTTTCTGGAAAAGCGGGTCGCACTCGTTGGTTGGGCCGACGTCCGAGAACTCGTCCTGTAGCAATGAACCCTGTTGATCACCCAATGGGTGGTGGTGAAGGACGTGCTTCCGGTGGGCATCCTCGTTCGAGAAATGGGATTCCTGCAAAAGGGTATCGTACGCGAAATAAGACAAAAGCGTCGAACAGATATATTGTTGAACGTAGAAGAAAATAAAGTATGGCTAGATCATTAAAAAAAGGACCTTACGTACACTACAGCTTGGTAAAAAAGCTACAGGCAAACCTGGATTCTGGTAAAAAGAATGTGATAAAAACTTGGTCACGTGCATCGATGATCACACCAGATTTTGTTGGTCAAACAATAGGTGTTCACAATGGTAAGCAATTTATTCCTGTGTATATTACTGAAAATATGGTGGGTCACAAGTTGGGTGAATTTTCACTAACGCGCAATTTTAGAGGCCATGCAGGAGCAAAAAATAAAGGTAAAAAATAACTATGGGAGTTCGTAAACGCAAATCTGCAGAAGAATTTAAAGAGTCACGCAAACACATTGCGTTTGCTAAGCTCAACAACTGCCCAACATCTCCTCGAAAGATGCGCCTCATGGCAGATCTTATTCGTGGTGAAGCTGTTGATAATGCCCTTTCTATTCTCCGATTCAGTGCAAAAGAATCTTCAGTTCGATTGGAGAAACTGTTATTATCAGCAGTTGCCAACTGGCAAGCAAAAAATGAAGACGGCAATTTGGAAAAAGCCGGCTTATTTGTAAAAGAAATCCGTGTAGACAGTGCACGTATGCTCAAACGATTACGTCCGGCACCTCAGGGTCGTGCGCATCGAATTCGTAAACGCTCAAACCATGTGACATTGGTATTAGGGTCTAAAGATAATTCTCAAAGCTAAATAAGACTATGGGTCAAAAAACAAATCCAATAGGTAATCGAATAGGAATCATCCGCGGATGGGAGTCCAACTGGTTCGGTGGAAGAGATTATGGCGATAAATTGTCTGAAGACGACAAAATTCGCCGTTATGCTCATGTTCGTCTTGCCAAAGCAAGTGTTTCTAGAATTTTTATTGAAAGAACACTAAAGCTTGTGACGGTAACGATTACGACTGCTCGCCCTGGTATCATCATCGGTAAAGGCGGATCAGAAGTCGATCGCCTAAAAGAAGAGCTAAAGAAAATTACGGGTAAAGAGGTTCAGCTCAACATCTTTGAGATCAAACGTCCTGAGCTCGAAGCCCAGCTCGTTGCTGCGAGTATTGCACGCCAAATCGAAAGTCGAATTTCGTATCGTCGAGCAATAAAAATGGCGATTGCTGCTTCCATGCGTATGAATGCAGAGGGTATTAAAGTTCAGATTTCTGGTCGTTTGAATGGTGCCGAAATGGCACGATCTGAAAGCTACAAAGATGGACGAATTCCACTATCAACATTCCGAGCTGATATTGATTATGCTTTAGTTGAAGCAAAAACTACTTATGGTCGTATTGGTATCAAGGTGTGGATTATGAAAGGGGAAGTATATGGAAAGCGCGAGCTATCTCCGCTAGTTGGGATGAGCTTAAACGCCACAAAAGGTAAAAACGATAAACGATCTGGCCGAGGCGGCAGAAGAAGAAAGTAATGCATTATGTTATCACCTAAGAAAACAAAATTTAGAAAAATGCAGAAGGGCCGTATGAAAGGCCTGTCTCAGCGTGGACATCGGTTATCGAATGGTATGTTTGGTGTCAAAGCGCTTGATTCTGTGTTTATTACCTCTCGTCAAATTGAAGCTGCTCGTATTGCAGCGACCCGTTATATGAAGAGAGAGGGACAATTGTGGATTAAAATTTTCCCAGACAAGCCCATAACTAAAAAGCCATTGGAGGTTCGTATGGGTAAAGGAAAGGGGGCTTTGGATCACTACGTTGCAGTGGTGAAACCAGGGCGTATATTATTTGAGATTTCAGGTGTGCCGATTGATGTTGCAAAGGAAGCTTTGCGTTTGGCATCTCAAAAACTACCTGTTAAAACAAAATTTGTAATTGCGCGTGATTACGCTGCTTAATAGTTAAAAAATGAAGCAAAAAGAAGTCAACACAATGACATTGGATGAGCTGCAAGACAAATTGGCTCAGATGCAAAAAAGCTATAAAGAAGCAAAGTTTACACATGCGCTTTCTAATTTGGAAAATCCTTTGCAGTTGCGTACGCAACGAAGAGTAATCGCAAGATTACAAACAGAATTGAATCGACGTAAAACGCAAGAGGTCTAAGCTTATGGAAACAAGAAATTTAAGAAAAGAACGGATTGGTGTAGTGACGAGCGACAAGATGCAAAAATCTATTGTTGTGAGTGAGGTCAAGCGTGTAAAGCACCCTATGTATGGAAAGTTTGTTTTAAAAACAAAGAAGTACGTAGCGCATGACGAGAAAAACGATTGTAAAGTAGGCGATACCGTTCGCATTATGGAAACGCGTCCACTTAGTGCTTCAAAGTGTTGGAGATTGGTGGAAATCATTGAAAGAGCAAAATAATGGTACAACAAGAATCAAGACTTAAAGTTGCTGATAACACTGGTGCCAGAGAGGTTCTCACAATTCGTGTCCTCGGGGGCACCAAACGCAGATACGCATCGATTGGTGATAAAATAGTCGTCTCTGTGAAAGATGCAACTCCAAATGGTACTGCTAAAAAAGGGCAAGTGTCAACTGCGGTAGTTGTCCGGACAAAGAAAGAAATTCGTCGTCCAGATGGATCGTATATCCGTTTTGATGAGAATGCTTGCGTATTGCTTGACCCAGCCGGCGAAATGCTTGGGACTCGAGTTTTTGGCCCAGTCGCCCGAGAGTTACGCGATAAGAAGTTTATGAAAATTATATCCTTAGCACCTGAGGTTTTATAAGTCGAAATATGAAAAAATTAAAAATTAAAACGGGAGATACAGTGCGCGTCATAGCTGGTGATCACAAGGGTTCTGAAGGTAAGATCCTCAAGTTGCTTAAGAGTAAAGACAAAGCTATTGTTGAAGGGATTAATGTGATCAAGCGTCACACCAAACCGAATGCTCAAAACCCTCAAGGAGGTATCGTAGAAAAAGAATCAGCGATCCACGTTTCTAACCTTTCGTTGCTGACACCCAATGGTGAAACAACACGTGTTGGTTACCAAATGAGTGGAGAATCCAAGGAGCGTATTTCACGTAAAACAAAAGAAGTAATCTAATGGTACCTAGACTAAAAGAAGAGTATAACCAACGAGTTATTGGTGCGATGGCTGAAGAATTTAGTTATCTCAACAACATGGAAGTGCCCAAGCTTCAAAAAATTGTGATCAGCCGAGGAGTTGGAGCAGCTGTTGCTGACAAAAAACTTGTTGAACACGCAATTGAAGAATTGACATTAATTTCTGGTCAAAAAGCTGTGGCAACTCTATCGAAAAAAGACGTGTCTAACTTTAAGTTGCGAAAAGGGATGCCAATTGGTGCTCGTGTCACATTGCGAGGCGATCGCATGTATGAGTTTTTAGACAGACTCGTTACTGCTGCGCTTCCACGCGTTCGTGATTTTCAAGGAATCAAGGCGAGTGGTTTTGACGGTAGAGGTAATTATAACCTTGGGATTACAGAACAAATTATTTTTCCAGAAATCGACATTGACAAAGTCGCAAAAATCGCTGGAATGGATATCACATTTGTGACGTCTGCAGAAACAGATAAAGAAGCAAAATCATTATTAGCTCATCTGGGCTTGCCTTTTAAAAACAATTAATATGGCTAAAGAATCGATGAAGGCCCGTGAGGTCAAACGTGCAAAACTCAATACGAAATACGCCGCTAAGCGCAAGGCATTGTTGGAAGCTGGTGATTACGAAGGTTTACAAAAGCTACCTAAAAACTCATCACCCGTTCGCATGCACAATCGCTGCAAGTTGACAGGTCGACCGAAAGGATATATGCGTCAGTTTGGAATTTCTAGAGTGATGTTCCGTGAAATGGCAAACAAAGGTTTAATTCCTGGTGTAAGAAAAGCCAGCTGGTAAAAAAATAGATATGAACACAGATCCAATAGCAGATTTTTTAACACGTATTCGAAACGCCAACAGCGCAGGACTTCGTGTTGTTGAAATTCCCACATCAAAACTTAAGTTAGAGATGACTAAAATTCTTTTTGATCAGGGATATATCCTAAGCTATAAGAACGAAGATAACAATGCGCAAGGAACGATTAAAATCGCTTTGAAATATGATCCGATCACTAAAGATCCTGTTATCAAAAAGCTCCAGCGTGCTAGTACACCCGGACTGCGTAAGTACACAGGATCTGTTGACATTCCACGAGTGCTCAATGGACTTGGTATTGCCATCATGTCTACGTCCAATGGAGTGATGACTGGAAAGCAAGCAAAAAGAGAAAATGTAGGTGGAGAAGTACTCTGCTACGTCTATTAAAAAAAGTAAAAAAGTACATATGTCACGAATAGGTAACAATCCGATAACAATTCCAGAAGGGGTAGTAGTTGATATTCAATCTGACGTCATTATCGTTAAAGGAAAGTTGGGAGAGCTAAGTCAGCCATATGATTCAGTTTCATTCACCCAAAAGGATTCAACATTGACAGTTAGTAGGCCATCTGAAGCAAAGCCGCAAAAAGAAAAGCATGGCTTGTATCGGGCGTTGGTAAACAATATGGTTGAGGGCGTTTCCAAAGGCTTTACCAAAGAGCTGGAACTTGTTGGTGTTGGATATCGTGCATCTAATCAAGGTCAAAAACTTGATCTTGCACTTGGTTTTTCTCACAATATTGTTTTTGAGATTCCTATTGAAGTGAAAGTAGAAACAATATCTGAAAAAGGTCAAAACCCAATCGTGAAACTCTCCTCATATGATAAACAATTGTTAGGAGCTGTTGTTGCCAAGATTCGTTCTTTCCGTAAGCCAGAACCTTACAAAGGAAAAGGAATCAAGTTTGTTGGGGAACAAATTCGTAGAAAAGCAGGTAAGTCTGCGTAATAGTAAAGTTATGAAGCAAACGAAAACACAACGAAGATTTCGCATCAAGCGCCGCTTGAAAGCTACCGTTTATGGTACGTCTGACCAGCCGCGTATGTCTGTTTTTAGAAGTAATAAAGAAATCTATGCACAAATCATCAATGATGAAACTGGAGAAACACTTGCTGCTGCATCATCTCGTGATAGTGATTTGACTGGAAAAGGATCATCCAAAACGGAACAAGCTGGTTTGGTTGGAAAGAACATAGCTCAGAAAGCATTGGCTGCTGGTGTAACAAAAATTAGGTTTGATCGAGGTGGATATCTCTACCACGGTCGAGTGAAATCACTTGCCGAAGGTGCTCGTGAGGGTGGATTAAAATTTTAATTGAAGTATGTATCAAAACTATAAAAATGTAGAATTTGTCAAGCCAGGTGGACTGGAACTTAAAGATCGTCTTGTTGGCGTTCAGCGTGTGACAAAAGTAACCAAAGGAGGTCGTACGTTTGGGTTTTCTGCTATTGTTGTCGTTGGCGATGAAAATGGTGTTGTTGGACATGGGCTTGGAAAGTCAAAAGAGGTGAGCGAAGCAATCGCGAAAGCTGTTGAAGATGCCAAGAAAAATTTGGTACGTATTCCAGTTTATAAAGGAACACTCCCTCACCAACAAAAGGGTAAGTTTGGCGGAGCCAGAGTTTACTTGCAACCTGCATCAACGGGTACAGGAGTAATTGCTGGTGGCGCAGTACGTGCAGTACTAGAAGCAGTTGGGATACAAGATGTACTTTCAAAGTCACAAGGTTCTTCCAACCCCCACAACGTTGTGAAGGCTACTTTTGATGCGCTATTACAATTGCGGAATGCAATTGTTATTGCCAAACAACGAGGGATTTCTATTGAAAAAGTATATAATGGATAGCATCATGGGAAAAATTAAAGTAACACAAACACGGAGCAACATCAAGCGACCAGAAGATCAAAAACTAACCCTTAAAGCATTGGGTTTGAAAAACATTGGTCACTCTGTTGAGCATAATGATTCTGCTGCTGTTTTAGGAATGATAGAAAAAGTGAAACACCTTGTTTCAGTAGAACAATTATAAGCCATGGAATTAGGAAATTTAAAACCCGCAAAGGGAGCTGTTAGACCTGCAAACAAAAGACTAGGTCGTGGACAAGGTTCAGGAACTGGTGGAACAGCAACACGTGGTCACAAGGGAGCAAAGTCTCGTTCGGGGTACTCTAAAAAAATCGGTTTTGAAGGAGGTCAAATGCCTTTGCAACGTCGTGTTCCCAAATTTGGATTCACTAATATTAATCGTAAAGAATATCAAGGCATTAACCTCGATAGATTACAGCAATTGGTAGACAATAAAAAAGTTAAAAAAGAAATTGCGCTCTCTCAATTTGTTGATTTAAGACTTGCAGGAAAAAATGATTTAGTCAAGATTCTAGGTCGAGGAAAATTATCAGCAGCATTGAAAATAACAGCGCACAAATTCACAGTATCTGCCAAAGCAGCAATTGAAGCTGCAGGTGGAGAAGCGATTGATGCTTAATTGATTATGAAACAATTTTTAGAAGCAATAAAGAATATTTGGAAAATTGAGGAGTTGAGAAACCGTGTGGGTCTAACTTTGGGTATACTACTTGTCTATCGTGTGGGTGCTCAAGTTGTACTTCCGGGTATTGATTCAGTTCAGCTTTCTGAGCTTGCCAACCGTACCGATGGTGGAGGTCTTTTAGGGATTTTAAACGCTTTTACAGGTGGTGCATTTGCCAATGCATCTGTATTTGCCCTTGGGATTATGCCATACATATCTGCTTCTATTGTTGTTCAATTGATGGGAATCGCTGTTCCGTATCTTCAGAAATTGCAAAAGGAAGGTGAAAGTGGTCGTAGAACAATCAATCAAATTACACGTTGGTTAACCATTGCCATCTGTGTTGTACAGGCACCAGCATATCTATATGGTTTGGGTGCTCTTGGAGTTCCTGATTCTGCATTCCTTCTTGGAAAAGGCCCCACCTTCATTATTTCCTCAGTTATCATATTGGTAACAGGAACAATATTTGCGATGTGGCTGGGTGAGAAAATTACAGATAAGGGGATTGGAAATGGCATATCATTACTGATTACAGTAGGTATCATCGCAACCATGCCTCTGTCTTTTGTACAAGAATTTGTATCACGAGTGACTGAAAACAATGGAGGTCTTATCATGATCTTGGTTGAGTTAGTCATTTGGATCATCGTCAACGGATTGTGTGTCCTTTTAGTTCTAGCTGTTCGTCAAATTCCAGTTCAGTATGCTCGTCGTACAGCAGCTGGAGGTTATGCAAAAAATCAAGGGAGTGCACGTCAATATATACCTTTAAAGCTAAATGCTTCTGGAGTGATGCCCATCATCTTTGCACAAGCAATCATGTTTGCACCAGCATACCTTGGTCAGGCAATTGGCAACAATGCAGTTGGTCAATGGATGCAGGCATCATTTTCAGATATCTTTGGCCTTTGGTATAATGTTTTGTTTGGGGTATTAATCATTGTATTTACATATTTCTATACTGCAATTACAGTTCCGACAAACAAAATGGCAGATGACCTTAAAAGAAATGGTGGATTTATTCCTGGAATACGCCCAGGAGGCGAAACAGCCGATTTTTTGGATCGAGTGATGTCACACATTACATTTCCAGGGTCGTTGTTTTTGGCAGCAATAGCTGTTTTACCCGCTGTTGCCTACCAATTATTGGGCTTACAACAAGGTTGGGCTCTTTTTTACGGAGGAACTTCATTATTGATCATGGTTGGAGTTGCAATCGATACGATTCAGCAAGTCAATGCATACTTGCTTAACCGTCATTACGACGGCTTGATGACAACGGGAAATAAAAGAAAAGGATAATCATGGCAAAGCAACCTGCGATAGAGCAAGATGGACAGATTATTGAGGCGTTATCCAACGCTATGTTTCGTGTAGAATTGGAAAACGGACACGTTGTTACGGCACACATTTCTGGTAAAATGCGTATGTATTATATTAAGCTGTTACCAGGAGATAAAGTAAAACTTGAAATGAGTCCGTATGACTTGACAAAGGCACGGATTACATATAGATACTAATTATGAAAGTAAGAGCATCATTAAAGAAAAGAAGCGCAGATTGCAAGATTGTACGTCGCAAAGGACGCTTGTATGTCATTAACAAGAAGAATCCACGATTTAAACAAAGACAAGGGTAATTATGGCAAGAATTTCAGGAGTAGATATTCCAAAACAAAAACGAGGTGAAATCGCCTTGACTTACATTTTCGGTGTAGGTAAAAGTAGAGCACAGCAGATATTAGAAAAAGCTGGGGTGGATGTAAACAAAAAAGTTTCGGATTGGAATGATGACGAAATCGGAAGAATTCGTGACGCCGTTTCTGCATTTACCATTGAAGGAGAACTTCGATCGGAAATACAGATTAGCATTAAGAGATTAATGGACATCGGCTCATTCAGAGGAATTCGCCACAGAATTGGTCTTCCTCTACGTGGACAGAGAACAAAAAATAACTCTAGAACACGAAAAGGAAAACGTAAGACTGTTGCAAACAAAAAGAAAGTAACCAAATAATTATTGATCTATGGCGAAGACGAGTTCTAAAAAAAGAAAAGTTGTTGTGGAGTCATTCGGAGAAGCACATGTTACTGCTTCATTCAACAACATTATCATATCTCTAACCAATACCAAAGGTGAAGTAATTTCTTGGTCATCAGCAGGTAAAATGGGCTTTAGAGGTTCGAAAAAGAATACGCCTTACGCAGCTCAGCTTGCTGCAGAGGATGCCGGTAAGGTTGCATTGGAGGCGGGCTTGCGTAAAGTAAAAGTATTTGTGAAAGGTCCCGGAAATGGTCGTGAATCTGCCATTCGAACCATTCACAATTTGGGAATTGAGGTAACTGAAATCGTTGATGTTACACCACTTCCTCACAACGGATGTAGACCACCGAAAAGAAGAAGAGTATAAATAATCAAGGAGGGAATTTGTTTGACGAAGGATAGACCTTAATTCTCATTCCCCTTCACTAAATATAAACTATGGCAAGATATACTGGTCCAAAAACAAAAATAGCTCGGAAGTTTGGCGAAGCCATCTTCGGAGAGGATAAAGCTTTCGAAAAAAGAAATTATCCGCCAGGGCAACACGGAAATAATCGCCGTCGCCCAAAAAAGTCTGAATATGCTATTCAGCTGATGGAGAAACAAAAAGCAAAATTCACGTATGGGATTTTAGAACGTCAGTTCAGAAACTTGTTTAATCGTGCAAGCCGAAGCAAAGGTGTCACAGGTGAGGTGTTACTTCAGCTATGTGAATCTCGTTTAGACAACATCGTTTTTCGACTGGGATTAGCACCCACTAGAAGTGCAGCGCGACAATTGGTAAGCCACCGACACATTACCCTAAACGGATCGGTCAACAATATCTCATCAACAACCGTGAAAGAAGGCGATGTTGTAGGTGTTCGCGAAAAATCAAAATCACTAGATGTTGTAGAGCGATCGGTTGCTCAACCCAATTCCGTACAAGAATGGCTATCATTTAATGAAGCCACTTTAGAGGGTACCATGGTTTCCGTTCCTATGCGCGAGCAAATAACAGAAAATATAAAAGAACAATTGATTGTAGAACTTTATTCAAAATAAATTAGAATGGCATTATTTAATTTTCAAAAGCCCGACAAAGTAATAATGATTGAATCCACGGAGTTTGAGGGGATATTCGAGTTTCGACCTCTTGAACCTGGATATGGACTGACAGTTGGTAACGCATTACGTCGAGTGATGTTATCCTCTCTAGAGGGGTTTGCCATTACTTCCCTGCGCATCAATCAAGTTGACCACGAATTCTCTACCCTTCCTGGTATTGTTGAAGACGTTACAGAAATGATTTTGAACTTTAAGCAGGTGCGATTGAAGCAGCAAATTGATGCAGTTGATGATGAAACTGTTAGTGTTGCGATATCCAATCAAGAAAAACTCACTGCTGGTGATCTACAAAAATTCATCTCTGGTTTTCAAGTACTCAACCCAGACTTGGTGATTTGTAATATGGATAAGAGTGTAAACCTCAATTTCGAGTTTACAATTGACAAAGGAAGAGGTTATGTGCCAGCTGAGGAAAACAAAAAAGCTTCTGCACCAATTGGAACCATTGCTATTGACTCTGTTTATACGCCTATCAAGAACGTGAAATACAGTATCGAAAACTATAGAGTTGAGCAAAAAACAGATTATGAAAAGCTTATTTTCGAAATTGCTACTGATGGGTCTATTCACCCAAAAGATGCATTGACAGAAGCTGCTAAGACTTTGATCCATCACTTCATGCTGTTTTCAGATGAGCGTATAACCCTAGAGGCTGATGAAATTGCACAGGCTGAGGTTTATGATGAAGAATCGCTTCATATGCGACAGTTATTGAAAACAAAACTCATTGATATGGACCTTTCAGTTCGTGCTTTGAACTGCTTAAAAGCTGCTGAGGTTGATACACTTGGAGACTTGGTTTCATTCAACAAATCGGATCTGATGAAGTTTAGAAACTTCGGAAAAAAATCATTGACAGAACTTGAGGATTTAGTTGTTTCTAAAGGACTAAATTTTGGAATGGATTTAAGCAAATACAAATTAGATAAGGACTAACCCCCTGCAAAGAATCGTATTATGAGACATGGAAAAAAGATTGCGCATTTGGGGAGAACATCATCTCACCGCAAAGCAATGATGGCTAACATGGCATCATCATTAATTGAGCACAAGCGCATCAACACCACTGTTGCCAAAGCCAAAGCTCTCAAAAAGTTTGTCGAGCCACTGATTACAAAAGCAAAAAGTGACACGACTCACAATCGAAGAGTTGTTTTTTCAGCCCTGCGAAATAAATATGCAGTAAGTGAACTTTTTAGAGATATCGCTGATAGGGTTGCAGATCGACCAGGTGGATATACACGAATTATCAAAGTTGGAAGTCGCATGGGTGACAATGCCTCTATGGCAATGATCGAACTTGTTGATTTTAATGTTACGTATGTTACCAACAAACCTGCTAAAAAGCGATCTCGTCGTCGCCTTGTTAGTAAGAAAAAAGCTGATGCTGCTACTGTAGCTGTTGCAGCTGAAGCGAATGAAGAATTGGACGAGGATTTTGTTGATAATGAATTGACTAAAGAAGCCAATGAAGAAACACCAACAACTGACGCAGCTGTGAAAAAATCTGAGAAAGTAGAGGAAGCACCAGCGGAAGAAGTAAAATCTGAAAAGAAAGAAGGTGCTGCTAAAGATTCGTCAACGTCAGCTGATCAGACTGAACAAAATGATGAAGAATCAAAAGAGAATGCTGCAGAATAACATTGTGTAAATCTTCAAAATTTTTTAATAACTAATGAGGATAAACCATTGTGTTTATCCTTTTTTTTGTGCTATTTTTGTAGCAACAAACAACAAGATGGGTAAATACAGTCCGCGTCCAAAAGCGTTTATTCTGCTCGAAGATGGAACTGTTTTTTTCGGAAAATCTGTTGGAATAGACGGCACAGCAACTGGCGAGGTGTGTTTCAACACTGGAATGACTGGTTACCAAGAAATTTTTACAGATCCCTCATACTATGGCCAACTGATGGTTGCAACCAATGCCCATATTGGAAATTATGGTGTAAATGATGAGGAGTTTGAGTCAAATCAGATTCAAATTTCGGGCTTGATATGCAAAAACTTCAACTTTGAGCATTCACGTCCAGCAGCAGATGAGTCACTTTTTGATTTTTTTGAAAAGCAAAATCTGGTAGCCATCTCTGATGTGGATACACGTGCATTGGTAAGCTATATTAGAGACAATGGTGCTATGAATGCACTCATTTCAACCAAAGTTGACGAGATGGATAGCTTACAGCAACAACTGCAGAAAGTACCATCGATGAAAGGCCTTGAATTGGCATCGAAAGTTTCCACAACTGAACCCTATTTTGAGGGTGACCCAAATGCACCGATCAAAATTGCTGCTTTGGACTTAGGGATCAAAAAGAATATTTTGCGAAACCTAGTCGTGCGAAACGCCTACATAAAAGTATTTCCATTTGATACAAATTATGAAACAATGTCTGCTTGGAACCCTGACGGATACTTTCTTTCAAACGGTCCAGGTGACCCTGAGCCATTGACTGGCCCTATCGAAATTGCATCACAGGTTTTGGCAGCAAATAAACCCCTTTTTGGGATTTGTCTTGGTCATCAAGTCATTGCCTTATCCCAAGGAATTCCAACTTATAAAATGCGAAATGGGCATCGAGGTATAAATCATCCAATCTTAAACCTAGAAACAGGTAAAGGTGAAATCACTTCTCAAAATCATGGCTTTGCCATCGATCGAGTGGCGACTGAAAACAATAAAAATGTATCGATTACACATCTTCACTTAAACGACAATACTGTTGCTGGTATACGAGTGAATGGAAAACCCTGCTTCTCTGTTCAGTATCACCCTGAGGCAAGTCCCGGTCCACATGACTCTTCTTATCTGTTTGATCAATTTATTCAACTTATCCAAAACCAAAAAAAGTAAATTATGAGCATCATTATTGATATCCACGCAAGACAAATTTTTGACTCTCGTGGCAACCCCACTGTCGAAGTTGACGTCACAACAGAAAACGGAGTTGTTGGAAGAGCTGCTGTTCCCTCAGGAGCCTCTACAGGAGAACATGAAGCTGTTGAATTAAGAGATGGGGGTGATGCGTTTATGGGAAAAGGCGTGTTAAAAGCTGTTAAAAACGTCAATGAAATCATTGCTAAAGAGTTGATTGGGAATTCTGTCTTTGAACAAGAGGATTTAGATCAATTGATGATTGAGTTGGATGGAACACCCAACAAATCAAAACTGGGTGCGAATGCAATCCTAGGAGTCTCTTTAGCAATTGCAAAAGCCGCAGCCAACGAGTTGGGGATGCCTTTGTATCGCTATATCGGGGGAACGAATGCAAACACCCTCCCTGTTCCGATGATGAACATTATCAATGGTGGATCGCATTCCGATGCACCCATCGCATTTCAAGAGTTTATGGTGATGCCAATTCAGGCAAATTCCTTTTCTGAAGCGCTTCGTATGGGTACAGAAATTTTTCACCATTTGAAAAAAGTTTTACATCAACGCAACCTGAGTACAGCTGTTGGTGACGAAGGTGGTTTTGCACCTGCTTTGGATGGAACAGAAGATGCTCTCGACACCATATTGTTGGCCATTCAAAATGCTGGTTATAAACCAGATGAGGAAGTTCGAATTGCACTTGATTGTGCTGCTGCCGAGTTTTTTGTCGATGGGAAATATGACTATACGAAGTTTGAGGGTAAGCAAGGGAAAGTTCGATCGCCAAAAGAACAAGCAGACTACCTAGCAGAGCTATCTTCCAAATACCCCATTGTCTCGATTGAAGATGGTATGGATGAAAATGATTGGGAGGGTTGGAAATACCTCACAGAAAAAATTGGAGATAAAGTTCAGCTTGTTGGCGATGATCTATTTGTTACCAATGTCACTCGCCTTTCAAAAGGGATATATAAAAATATTGCCAATTCAATCCTTATCAAAGTCAATCAGATTGGGACTCTTTCAGAGACCATAGCAGCTGTTGAAATGGCACACCGTGCTGGTTACACTTCTGTCATGTCGCACCGAAGTGGTGAAACAGAAGACAATACCATTGCCGATCTTGCAGTGGCACTCAACACAGGTCAAATCAAAACTGGATCTGCATCGCGAAGCGATCGCATGGCAAAGTATAATCAGCTGTTACGAATTGAAGAACAACTTGCAAATGTTGCTTATTTCCCTCAAGAAAAGGCATTTAAAGTTTTTGACTAGCGAATATTAAGTCATCCCCTCGCTTTTTTGCGAATCCTATTGTATTTTTGTAAGACAAACCAAGCAGATGTCTTCAAAAATAAATTTAGAATTTAACGGAAAAGAAGTAGAACTACCAATTGTTGAAGGGAGTGAGGGTGAACACGCTATAGACGTGAAAAGCTTGCGTCAGCAATTGGGTCTGATTACACTTGATCCTGGCTATAAAAACACAGGTTCTTGCGAAAGTGGAATCACATTCTTGGATGGTGAGAAGGGCATCTTGCGCTATAGAGGGTATGAAATTGACGAATTGGCCGAAAAAGCCAACTTTCTTGAGGTTGCCTACCTTTTAATTTTTGGCGAACTGCCAACGCAAGAGCAGCATGATGCATTTTTAATCGAAATAAAAGAGGAGTCTTACGTCGATGAAGACTTAAAAAAAATATTAGAGAGTTTTCCAAAAAGTGCACATCCAATGGGTGTGCTATCTTCACTCACAAGTGGTCTAACTGCTTTCAACCCAAGCTCAGTTGATGTCAATGCAGATGATCAGATTTACAATGCAATCGTTCACCTCATGGGCAAGCTCCCAATTCTCGTTTCTTGGGTTTATCGAAAGCGTATGGGATTACCACTAAAATATGGAGATTATGCTCTTGGATATGTGGAAAACATCGCAAGGATGATGTTTCGTAAGCCCAACAAAGAATATGTTGCCAACCCAATTGTTGATAATGCACTGACGAAGTTGTTAATCCTTCATGCAGACCATGAGCAAAACTGTTCTACCTCAACTGTGCGAATTGTTGGTTCATCTCATGCTGGTCTCTTTGCCTCTGTTGCTGCAGGGATTTCAGCTTTGTGGGGACCCCTTCATGGAGGTGCGAATCAGGCTGTGGTCGAAATGCTTGAGGATATCAAGAATGATGGTGGCGATGTTCAAAAATATATCGAAAAGGCAAAAGATAAATCAGACCCTTTTCGATTGATGGGTTTTGGCCACAGAGTGTATAAAAACTTTGATCCTCGTGCAAGAATCATCAAAAAAACTGCACACGATGTTCTCAATGATTTGGGTGTTGTTGACCCTGTTTTAGATATTGCAAAAAAACTTGAGCAAACAGCGTTGGAAGATGAATACTTTGTCATGCGAAAGCTTTATCCAAATGTCGATTTTTATTCAGGGATCATTTATCGTGCGATGGGAATTCCAGTTGAAATGTATACTGTAATGTTCGCTTTAGGTCGTTTGCCTGGCTGGATTGCGCAATGGCGTGAGATGCGCAAGCGAAAGGAACCCATCGGGCGCCCTCGTCAGATTTATACAGGAGAACAAAAACGATCTTTTGTGTCAATCGATAAGCGATAAAGTATGCACATATGCTTATCCCATCAATTAGTAACGAGACAAATCAACTGCTGGGTGTACTGCTGGGTGTAGCTGATCAATGTGGATCTATTCCTACTTACGATGAGGCTTATGATCCAAAATCACGTTTACATATTAAAAAAGGAACTTATCCAAAGGAAAAAGACTTGATTCACCAACTGGATTCGGTGCAAGAGGCTTTACAAATGCACGGTGTTAATGTGCTCAGACCCAAGATTGTTCCCAATTGCAATCAAATTTTTAGTAGAGATATCGCCTTTGTAATCGATCATTATTTCTTGTTATCAAACATCTTGCCTGCTCGAGACCAAGAGATCAATGCCATTCAATTTATAATTGATCAAATACCAAGTGAAAATATTCTTTCAATTCCGAATCACGTACATGTAGAAGGGGGAGATGTGATTGTTCATAACGAGTACTTATTTGTTGGATATTACAACCAATCAGACTACGCAAACCTGGTAACTGCGCGAACAAATGCAAATGCTTTGAAGTACTTGTCTGAACAGTTTCCAGAGAAAGAGGTGATTGGATTTGAGCTTCAAAAATCCAATGATGATCCATTTGCGAATACACTTCATCTCGATTGTTGTTTTCAGCCCTTTGGAAAAAACCTTGCCATCATTTGCCCTGATGGTTTTATGCACAAAGAAGATGTTTTGTGGATTGAAAACCATTTTGGAGCAGAGAACCTATTTGTGACAGACAATCAAAGCATGTTCGAAATGCAATGCAATCTCCTGAGCATTCGCTCAGATCTTGTGATTTCAGACCCCTCATTTTTAGAGGTAAACAACTGGTTAAACAGTAAAGGTATTGAAGTGATTTCGGTTGCGTATGATCAGATTTCTAAACAAGGTGGTCTTTTTCGATGTACAACACTTCCCTTAATTCGAAAAGCATGAAGCAAACGACTGACAAGCTATTGATGATTCGCCCAGATTGCTTTTATACAAATGAACAAACAGCAACCAATAACTATTTTCAGGAACGAACGAAGGACAATAGACAATCAACAACCAAAAAAGCGCAACAAGAGTTTGACGATTTTGTTGATGTGTTGAAAGCCAATGGAGTAAAGGTATATGTTTGGCAAGACGCAAAAGAACCAATTACACCTGATGCCTTATTTCCAAACAATTGGATTTCCTTTCACAATCCCTCAACACTGATCAGCTATCCAATGTTTGCTTCAAACCGGCAGCTTGAGGTCAGTGATGCGCCAATCGAATTTTTAGCATCAAATGGGTTTTCGTTCAATAATAAAATTGATTTTACTCCACATATATCATCCAATCGATTTTTGGAGGGTACTGGAAGCATGGTGTTGGATCGAGTAAACAAAATTGCTTATTGTGCAAGATCGGAGCGTACCAACAAAGATTTAATTGGTCTTTTCTGTAAAGAAATGGGATATACATCGTTTGTGTTTTCGTCTTTTCAGACTGTGAATGGGCAACGAAAAAATATATATCACACCAATGTTATGATGAGTATTGGTCTTGATTTTGCGATGGTTTGTCTTCAGTCTATTGATGATCCTGATGAGCGAAATACACTGATTGATTATTTCAATAAAACTGGAAAAAGAATTCTAGAACTGAGTGAAGATCAGATCCAACAATTTGCAGGAAATGCATTGGAATTGAAATCCGACAATGGGGCACGTCTACTTGCCCTAAGCAGCAGAGGTTATCATGCATTGACAAGTGCCCAAGTAGAGGAATTATCAGATCAACTCAAAATTATTCATTCGCCTTTGTCTACAATCGAACAGCTTGGAGGAGGTAGTGCTCGCTGTATGATCGCAGAGATATTTATTTAGGATTTTGCATATACTTGGCCTTTTGGGCTGTAATCTTCGAAAAAAATGAATGGGTGTTTTTAGTTGCTTGAATCTCGATTTTCTGTCCTTCTGAATGGATCGAATAAGTCGTTGATTTTCCCTTAAAAATCGTAAGTTTATAAAAAGGAATAACAAGGGCGAAAGTTTCAAGTAAACTCCGAAATCGAACAATAATTCCCTTGGGTCGAATTTCGATATTACACACGTCGTGATTGTTGTCCAGTAAAAGCAGATTGGCGATTTTGGGACTGCTGCTAACAATATGTAGTTTTGGAGATCCAACCCCAGCTAACTTCAAACGTATACGAAGATTAAATGGCTTACCAACCAAATCAGTAATGACTTGCTCTTGTTTAGGATCTCGATAAGAAACATTTGTTAGCATCAAACAAAGGTAAAGGAAAGAAATTCAACCCAAAAGGACTTATCTTTGCAACAAATACAATTCATGCAATTGGTAGATCAGATTAGGCAACATGTTCAAAAATTTGCATCAGACCACCACAGTGTTCAAATTGACGCTGTTGAGGTTCAGCCTACAAAAAAAGATCACGAGGGAGATATCACTGTAGTTGTCTTTCCCCTCCTTCGTTTTATCAAATCAAATCCTACTGACTTGGCAACTGCTTTAGGAGAGTATTTGCAAAGCCAAATCGATGAGATTAAAGCATATTATGTCATTCAAGGATTTCTGAATTTGATGATTGATGATGTCCACTATCTCAGGTTTCTTTCTGATATAAAATCACCAGAATCCTTTGGTATTAAGCCAGTTACAGAAAAAAGTAAAAAGATTTTGGTTGAGTTTTCCTCTCCAAATACAAACAAACCATTACATCTAGGGCATATTCGAAACAACTTGTTGGGGGCATCTGTATCTGCGTTGCTGACAGCTGCTGGCAATCATGTGCACAAGACGCAAATAATCAACGATCGAGGGATTCACATTTGCAAATCTATGATCGCTTGGCAAAAATTTGGGAACGATGAAACGCCCCAATCTACAGGTGAAAAAGGCGATGAGTTTGTAGGACGATATTATGTTACTTTTAATTCTGAATATAACAATCAATTGGAGGAGTTGATAAATGATGGTATTGAAGAAGAAAATGCCAAAAATCAAGCTCCAATTTTGTTGGAGGCGCAAGACATGCTGCGAAAATGGGAAGCAGGAGACAAGCAGATTCATGAATTATGGTCCACAATGAATGGGTGGGTTTACGACGGCTTTGCGCAAACATACAAGCAACTAGGCGTATCTTTTGATTCTTACTACTATGAAAGTGATACGTATTTACTTGGGAAGGATATTGTTGATGAGGGCTTGTCTAAGGATGTTTTTTTCAAAAAAGAGGATGGGTCTGTCTGGTGTGATTTGAGTGATGATGGGTTGGATGAAAAACTCGTCCTTCGCGCAGACGGCACTTCTGTTTACATTACACAAGATTTGGGTACAGCAGTGTTTCGATATAAAGACCACCCAAATATGGATGGTATGGTCTATACAGTTGGCAATGAACAAGACTATCATTTCAAAGTCCTGTTTCTGATTTTGAACAAACTTGGTTATAAATGGGCTCCACAGCTACATCATTTGAGCTACGGGATGGTTGATTTACCCTCAGGAAAAATGAAGAGTCGTGAGGGTACTGTTGTAGATGCCGATGGTTTGATGGCTGAGATGAACGAAACAGCAGAGAGCATTGCCTCGTCACTTGGTAAACTCGATGGCTTAAACAGTCAAACAAAAAAGGAGTTATATCAACAGATTGGAATGGGTGCTTTAAAATACTACATATTGAAAGTTGACCCAACAAAGAGAATACTTTTTGATCCAAAAGAATCAGTTGATTTTAATGGAAACACAGGTCCTTTTATCCAATATACCTATGCTCGTATTCAATCGATTCTAAAACATGGAGATGACATTGATGCTACTTTCGCCGTTGAAATTCCCTTAGACCCAAAAGAAAAAGAATTGATAAAGTGGTTAGAGCTATATCCTCAAACGATACAAAATGCTGCTTTGCAATACAGTCCTGCACTTATTGCCAATTACACCTATGAGTTGGTCAAACGCTTCAACTCGTATTACCAAAAAGTGGTGATTTTATGTGATGAGCAGGAATTACGTCAGTTTAGAGTACGTTTGGCTAGTCAGGTTGGGTTTGTGATTAGGTCAGGCATGCAGATTCTTGGAATTCAATGCCCAAAACAGATGTAAAAAAAACCACCCGAAGGTGGTTTTTTTAGTATAATATGGTTTTGGTAATTGCTTACTTCGTTTCCTTAACGGCAGCTGCATAAACAACTAAACCAAATCCAATTTTGTTTATTGCATCACCAATATTGTAAACGACATTCATGTCAAGACCAATATTTGCCAATCCAGCATACCATAGACCTGGGTCAGCTTGTGCTGTTCCGATCATATAACCCAAAGGATAGATTGCCCAACCTACGAGAACAAACCAGAATAAAGTGTTATGTGCTTTTTCAACTGAACCTCCAGCAGACTTAGCAAGTTTTGAAAGGTCTCCATATTTGATCATGTAGACGATAGCAAAATATGCTAAACCTGAAAACAAGCCCCAAAGTGCAGCATTACCCATTCCAGCTTCACCAACATAACCAGTGATAAGCATAACAAGTGATAATACAATTAAATCACGAAGGTGCTTTGTGGTAGCTCCCGCTACTTTCAGAAGAAGATAAAACTCAACACACATCAATGGAACAGTTAAGATCCAGTCGATGTAACGAATAGAAGTGATATCCCCAGCTGAACCATCAGGTCCGAGCTCACCTCGCATGTAGTAATAGTGTACTGCAGCGATGAAAGTAATAAGTCCAGAAATTAAAATTGAATTTCTCCACTTCTTGTCAAATTGACTTAAGGACAAGAAAAAGAATGCAGACGCACCCATTAAGGCCATAGTTCCTATAAAGAAAGTAAATTCTTCAAGTCCCATGCCGCCAGCATGATGATCAATAATATATAATAAATTAGTCATAGTTCTTTTAAAATTATTGTTTAGACAAATCTAAATAAAATTAAACAAATCAGCTATATTTATTTAAAATTTTAAGGTAATTTATAAACATCATGCAAAAAATTGTTAAAAAACTTAGTGATATTAAGGTGGTTTCGACCTTTTTTTGTGTAATTGTTAGTTATTTAACAAATTCTCTAAAAATAGATTATTTGGTCATTTTTGGTGTTCTGTCCATTGGTATCATGCATGGAGCTAATGATTTAAGCCTATTGCAAAACATCCATTTTATGCGCACCAAGCTGCAGCGATTTTTAATCTATACCCTAACTGTTATTATTTTTTCCTTCGCTCTATACCATTTTCCTCTATTTGCTCTGTTGATATTTGTGTTGTTTAGTTGCTACCATTTTGGTGAACAGCAATGGATTCATAGCTTCCAAAATCAGGCTCTTTTCCCACAGCTCTTTTTCTTTCTTTATGGGGGGTTTTTGTTTTCAGTCCTCTTTTGGTCACATGCAGAGCAAACACTATATATAATTGAGGAATTGAGTGTTTTTTCTATTCATGCCCACTATTTTCAATGGTTAACTTTTCTTTTTCTTTTTTTGTGTGCCTTGTATCTTTTCTTTCAAATATCAGCAACTCGAACGCTAATGTTTGATATTTTATTCCAAACAGCTCTTTTATTGGTATTATTTTGGACCACCAACCTTATCGTTAGCTTTGGCACCTATTTCATTATTTGGCACAGCTGGCCTTCAATGAAAGATCAAATACAAGCATTATACAACAGGCCTAACGCCTATTCCTTGTATATCAAAGACGCCTTGCCTTATTGGTTGATTTCATTGTTGGGCTTATTTTTGTTTTTTATCTATAACGATAGCATTGGATTAAACCCCCTCGCACTCTTTTTTTCTTTTTTAGCAGCGATTACCTTTCCACATGTTTTGGTCATTTTTGGCCTTCATCAAAAGAATAAACCGAGTTAGTTTATGTATTTTTACATCTTTCAAATAGAAACATTAAATGTTTGATCGATTTAGTAAAAATCTAGAAGGTGCTCTGCAGGTTCTTAAAGGACATGGTCGCATAACAGAAATTAATGTGGCTGAAACCATGAAGGAAATTCGACGTGCACTCCTCGATGCAGATGTCAACTTCAAAACAGCCAAAGAATTTACTCATAATGTCAAGGAAAAGGCCTTGGGGCAAAAGGTACTGACAACCCTCAATCCAGGTCAACTTCTTGTCAAAATTGTGAAAGATGAGCTTACAGATCTCATGGGGGTAAAGGCTGCTGGTCTAGATTTGAATAACAAACCAGCTGTGGTACTTATGGCAGGTTTGCAGGGTTCTGGAAAAACTACCTTTTCTGCTAAGTTGGCGGCTCATTTAAAAAAGACTCAATCCAAAAAAGTACTGCTTGCTGCTTGTGATGTATATCGTCCAGCTGCCCGCGAACAACTAGAAGTACTTGCTTTGCAAATAGACGTTGAGCTGTTCAACCAACCCGACTCAGACGATCCTATTAGCATTGCAAATGCTTCAGTAGCTCACGCAAAGAAAAATGGTCATCAAGTTGTGATTATCGATACTGCAGGTCGATTGGCTGTTGACGAAGTGTTGATGGATGAAATTTCGGCCATTCACAAATCTGTTTCCCCATCCGAAACTCTATTTGTTGTCGATTCGATGACTGGTCAGGATGCTGTAAACACTGCTAAAGTGTTTAACGACAGACTCAATTTTGATGGCGTTGTTTTGACAAAGCTCGATGGTGATACTCGTGGGGGTGCTGCATTGTCGATCAAGTCTGTGGTGGATAAACCAATCAAATTTATTGGTACTGGCGAAAAACTAGACGCACTTGATTTGTTCTATCCAGATCGTATGGCAGAGCGTATTCTTGGCATGGGTGATGTGGTGTCATTGGTCGAGCGTGCACAACAAGTGTTTGACGAAGAACAGGCAAAAAAAATACAGCAAAAAGTCAAAAAAAATTCTTTTGGGTTTGATGATTTCTTAGCCCAAATCAAGCAAGTTCAAAAAATGGGTAGCATGAAAGATTTGGTCGGAATGATCCCTGGCGCTAACAAAATTTCTCCTGACGAAATAGATGAAGATGCCTTTAAAGGAATAGAAGCGATTATTCAGTCCATGACTCCAAAAGAAAGAAGCCAACCAAAACTCCTGAATCACAGTCGCAAAAAACGTATTGCTCTTGGGTCTGGCTCCAAAGTAGAGGATGTAAATCGATTGATTAAGCAGTTTGAACAAATGCAAAAAATGATGAAGATGTTTCAGAAGGGTGGCACTAGTAAACTGATGCAAATGATGAAAGGCATATGATAATTTTAGACGGAAAGAAAAGAAGTAATGATATCAAATCTGAACTTTCAGTTCTTGTAGATGAGTTAATGAAAAAGGGTAAAAGACCACCTCACCTGGCAGCTGTTTTGGTAGGAAATGATGGTGCCAGTTTAACTTATGTTGGGAGTAAGGTTCGCTCCTGTCAAAAAATAGGTTATCAATCTACCTTGATTCATTTACCAGAAACAACATCAGAAGACGAATTACTCCAGCAAATTCACAGTTTGAACACTGACAAAGAGATTGATGGTTTTATCGTTCAACTTCCTTTACCAAAACACATTGACGAAGAAAAAGTCCTCATGGCAGTTGATCCTCACAAAGATGTTGATGGGTTTCATCCAACCAATTTTGGTAAGATGGCTTTGAATATGGAAAGCTTTATTCCTGCTACACCATATGGAATTATTGAACTTTTAGACAGGTATAAGATTGATATTTCTGGAAAACATGCAGTTGTTATTGGCCGCAGCAATATTGTCGGTCGTCCGATGAGTATTTTGTTGAGTCGAAAATCATCGCCGGGTAACGCCACGGTTACACTTACTCATAGCCGAACGAAGAATTTAGAGGCCATCACTAAGGAAGCAGATATTGTTGTTTCTGCTTTGGGTGTTCCTAATTTTTTGACCCAAGATATGATTAAGGAAGGAGCCATCATCATTGACGTTGGGATTACCCGCGTATCCGACGAATCAAAACCAAAGGGTTATGTGATTACTGGCGATGTGGATTATGAAAACGTCAAAGAGAAGGCGAGTTATATCACCCCAGTTCCAGGAGGTGTTGGCCCAATGACGATTGCGATGCTTTTGCAAAATACATATCATGCGTATACACGCTACGCTGACCTATGAATGAGGCCCTGAAATCTGGTCTAGTTGTTCCTTTGATGGAAGAGTTTTACACCATACAGGGTGAGGGTTATCACAAAGGAAGTGCAGCTTATTTTGTTCGAATTGGAGGCTGTGATGTTGGTTGCCATTGGTGTGATGTCAAAGAGAGTTGGGATGCTGAAAAACACCCACCAACTGAAATTTCAACAATCATCAATAATGCAAAACAATACTCCAATACAATTGTAGTGACTGGAGGAGAGCCACTTATGTGGAATATGGCACCCCTTACAGCTGGTTTGCGAGGCGAAAATTTGGTAACTCACATCGAAACCTCAGGTGCTTATCCACTTTCGGGCGATTGGGATTGGATTTGCCTTTCTCCAAAAAAAAGAATGTTGCCCCTTAACGATATTTATAAAGTCGCAGACGAACTCAAATTGATTGTGTATAATCAAAACGACTTTGTTTTTGCTGAAGAACAAGCGAAGAAAGTACAACCCAATTGTAAATTATTTTTACAACCTGAATGGAGCAAACGCGAGCAAGTGATGCCTATGATAGTTGATTATGTACTTCAACACCCCAAATGGAAGGCATCTCTCCAAACTCACAAATACATGAACATCCCCTAGGGCAGGAGTGTTTTGATTCTCAAGTGGTTAGAGTTTATTTTTTTTAGTAAGTTTAGCCTGAAAAAAGAAAAGCTATGGAATGGATAATCAGTTATTTTGAGAGCATCCCCCCAGCTCATAGAAGTATGATTCTTGTCGGAGGAGTCACTTTTTTTTGGTTGATTGAAGGAGTGTTACCACTGTATCGTTTTCAATATAAAAAATGGAAACACGCGCTTCCTAACCTCTTCTTTACACTAACTACCATAATCGTCAACTTTTCATTGGCATTTATTCTCCTTCGAACTGCTGATTGGGTCACTGCAAACCAATTTGGGCTTCTCAACGCTGTTGAAATGCCACTATGGCTTTATGTGATTCTCGGAGTTATGTTGCTCGATTTTATTGGTGCATATCTCGCGCATTGGACAGAACATAAGGTAAAACCTCTTTGGATGGTACATCTTGTTCATCATTCGGATCATCATGTCGACACCACAACAGCCAATCGTCATCATCCTTTCGAGAGTGTTGTTCGTTTTGTGTTCACTACCCTTGGGGTTTTTCTCATTGGGGCACCCATAGGAGTTGTCATGCTGTACCAATCACTTTCAGCTTTGTTGAGCCAGTTTAACCATGCAAATATCAAGTTGTCGCAACGATTGGATATACTTCTGAGTTATTTTATTGTTTCTCCAAACATGCACAAAATGCATCACCACTACGTCCTTCCATACACTGACTCAAACTATGGAAATATCTTTTCCATATGGGATCGATTACTAGGAACATATATGTATCTAGATCCTGAAAAAATAGTCTATGGTGTTGATGTTTTTCCTGATGAAAAAGAAAACAGTTCATTGCGAAGTCTTCTCAAACAACCTTTTCAGCGTTACAGAAAGCCAACTACTGGTAAATAAGATATTTTTTTCTGATGTTTAAAAATGCGTTGATGTTAGATTGCCAACTCTCTCTGATTTTTGATGCGCTCACACCATTTTTTATTTGTGCTGCAAGAGTCGAAGTCCCAGCGTGGCGTCGAAATCCAGGGTCTAAGAAAAACTCCTCAGGTTGAATGCTATGCGCATATGCTTGCATCAGCCAATCGATGTTAACTCGATTCAATTTGGGATGATTTCTCAGGTCAACACCATGACAAGTTTTACCATTTTCTTTGGGGTTTGAAGCTCCCGACATTGGCTTTGGAATATATTGATGATTAAAATGTGATGCATCTAAAAAAGAAGCGCCAAATTGCTGAAAGGGATGAGAAGTCCCTCGACCTGCGTTTACTGTTGTTCCTTCAAACAAACCCAAACTCGGATACAACATCACAGATTGCATATTGGGTAAGTTTGGAGAGGGACGAGTTGGGAATTTATAAGGTGTATTGTGTGTATAATTTTTCACAGGAATCACTTGGAGTGACACACTATTGTTGGTGTCTAGCCACTGTTCTCCGACCAACATTTTAGCATATTCACCAATGGTCATTCCATAGACAAGAGGAATGGGAACTTTACCCAAAAAGCTTTTGTTTTCTTTTTCCATAACAGGACCATCAACATAATGCGCATTGGGATTGGGACGATCGAGGACTATTACAGCAACGTCTGCATCTGCGCAGGCCTCTAATACCAAATGCAAAGTAGATAAATAGGTAAAAAATCGTACACCAACGTCTTGGATATCAAAAACTAGAACATCGATATCCTCCAAGTGTTTGGCGGTAGGTTTTCGTGTTTTTCCATGGAGTGAAACAATGTGAGTACCAGTTTTTGGATCTAGTACGTCATCGATCAATGCACCTGCATCTTCTTTACCCCTAAACCCATGCTCTGGCGCAAATACTTTACTAATGTCAACCCCTAGTTCGATTAAATGATCGATCAGATGAATCCTTTTTCCATCAATGATCACTAGACTGCTTTGATTTCCAACAACACCTACCTGCTTTCCGATCAAAAGTGGCAGATATTCATCTGTTTGGTGTGCACCAGGTTGCACTTGCGCAAAAAGGCTTATGTTTGAAACAACAAAGACAAAAAAAACGGTATTTTTGAGTAAATCAATCACAGGTTGAAAATTAGTCTGTTCATAGCCAAACGCATCATTGGTGCGAAGTCCTATAAAAATAGTGTTTCGTCGCCAATTATTAAAATCGGAATCATTGCAATCACAATAGGATTGGTGGCGATGCACATTGCCATCGGCACTGGTGTTGGTTTTCAAAATAAAATCAAAGATAAAATTAGCTCTTTTGAAGGGCATCTTCGCGTGTCAACCTATGAAAGCAATTCAACCAACGCAACTCTTGAGGGCATTGATTCCCAACTGATTACATCCAACCTTGAGACGCAAGACATCGCTTTTGTCAACCCAGTTGCCTATGCATCAACTGTTTTTAAAACAGACGAACACTTTACTGGTGGGTTACTCAAAGGGATTGATTCTACCTACCAGTGGAATGCTTTTGAGGATTATCTCATCGATGGTCGATTGCCAGTCATTGGTGCTACAACGAGCAGAGAAATTTTAGTGTCTAAGCATATTGCCAAAATATTGGGAGTTAACACAGGAGATCGCATATCTTCATTTTTTTTATTTGAAGATCGACTTCCCATTCGAAGAAGTTTTGTCGTCTCTGGTCTATATGACTCTGGTTTTCCTGATTTCGATCAGCGAATTGCTTTTGCTGACTTGCGACACATTCAAAAAATATATCAATGGGAATCACATTTGGTCGGGGCTCTTGAAATGACATTGAAAGATTTTGATGATATCAAAAGCTTATCTGAAAGAGTTTATGACCAAGTTCCTGCCCCATACGACTTGCAGAACGTCAAGGAGCGCTACCCTGATATTTTTAATTGGATCTCACTTTTCGACACCAATATCGCCCTGATTGTTATGATAATGATCATTGTAGGTGGCATCAATATGATTACTGCTTTGCTGGTACTTATCCTTGAAAGAACGCAAATGATTGGCTTGCTTGGAGTGTTGGGGATGCAACAATGGTCAACACAGAAAGTCTTTTTGTACAATGCTGGTTATCTGATTGGAATTGGGATGTTTTGGGGGAATTTATTGGGTCTTGGCCTCCTTTTCCTACAACACAAAACAGCTTGGATTACCCTTGATCCCACATCCTACTACGTCACCACAGTACCAATTGCGTTTGATGTGCCAATGATAGCTGCAATCAATATTGGAACCTTTGTTATTTGTTTATTAATGCTGTTGATTCCTTCATTTATAATATCCAAAGTCACACCCATTCGAGCGTTGCGAAGAGTGTAAAGCCCACATTTCTTCTGTCAATACATTTCTTATCTCTGCTCTATACAGTACATTTGCAGTATGAAATATGCGAAGAATATCCTTGAAACCATAGGCAACACGCCCTTGATTAAGCTCAACTCAATCACAAATGAGATCGATGCATTGGTGTTAGCAAAGGTGGAATATTTTAATCCTGGTAATTCTGTCAAGGATCGAATGGCACTCAAAATGATTGAAGATGCAGAGGCAGATGGACGACTTCAACCAGGAGGCACCATCGTTGAAGGGACATCAGGCAACACTGGGATGGGTCTGGCGCTTGCTGCTATAGTCAAGGGATATAAACTGATTTGCGTATCCAACGACAAGCAATCCCCAACCAAATTTGATGTGTTGCGTGCTGTGGGTGCGGAGGTGGTTGTTTGTCCTACTGATGTGCCAGCTGAAGACCCTCGTTCGTACTATTCGACTTCAAAGCGTATTGCAGAGGAAACACCCAATGCCTGGTATGTGAACCAATATGACAATCCTTCTAATGCAGTTGCTCATTATGAGCAAACTGGCCCAGAAATTTGGAAGCAAACAAAAGGAAAAATCACTCACTTTGTTGTTGGGGTGGGTACAGGTGGAACGATCTCTGGCGTGGCGAAATATTTAAAAGAAAAAAATCCAGTCATAAAAGTTTGGGGGATTGATACTTATGGCTCTGTTTTTAAGAAGTATCATGAAACTGGTGTTTTTGATGAAAAAGAAATATACCCCTATGTTACAGAAGGAATAGGGGAGGACATCCTACCAGAAAACGTTGACTTTGACTTGATTGATGCTTTTGAAAAGGTCACTGACAAAGATGCTGCAGTATACACACGTAAGCTCGCAAAAGAAGAAGGTATTTTTGCAGGAAACTCGTGTGGAGCTGCCATCAAAGGGGTCTTACAACTCAAAGAACACTTTGGTCCTGACGATGTTGTTGTGGTGTTGCTACACGACTCTGGTAGTCGCTATGTGACTAAAATCTACAATGACGACTGGATGCGTGAAAAAGGGTTTTTGGAGTAGAGTTTAAGACTTAATCATTTGTTTGGTTACCATTCCAGCTGTATAGCTAACTCTTACTAGATATAGTACTTTCGCTACCCTAGATTATAAACAATACTGATTTTCAGCAATCACTTTATCAGCGATTTGTTTGCGCAAGTCTATCACATTTGGGTGGTTCGCATACTTTGTAAATCGCTTTAGACCCATAAGAAGCATTTTTTGTTCATCCCCTTCTGCTGACGAAATGATGGCTTCTTTACCTTTGGATTGTATTTTTTCGACTGCTTGAAATAGATATAGTTTTGTCATCGCGAGTTGCGTTTGCTGTGCGTCAACTCCATATCGATTGATGTTTTTTTCTGTCCGAAGTATCGCCGATTCCACCATATAGATCTCAATCAAGATATCAGAAACAGCCAATAAAAGCTGTTGGTGTTGTTCAAGCTCTGTTCCATACTTCTGCACGCCAGCACCTGCAATCATCAAAAAAACCTTTTTAAGGTTTCTAAGAATCGATTTTTCCTCACTTAATGGCGCTGAAAAATCTGGTGTATCAAACGATGGGATACCCAAAAGTTCTTCACCAACAGCTGTTGCAGGGCCAATCAAATCAAGATGACCCTTTATGGCTTTTTTGATGAGCATACCAACAGTTAGCATTCGATTGATTTCATTGGTACCCTCATATATTCGAGAGATACGAGCATCGCGCCAGGCCGATTCCATTGGCATTTCTGCCGAATAGCCCATACCACCAAAAATCTGAACGCCCTCGTCTGTGCAGTCTTGGGTGTGTTCAGAAACAGCAACTTTTAAAATGGAACATTCGATCACATATTCTTCAACTCCTTTCAACTCGGCCTCTTGATGACTTATTCCCGATTCGGCTCTGATTGTAATACGATCTTCGATGTCTTTTGCAGCACGATAACAACCCGATTCCCCAACGTAGCAATTTGTAGCCATATTGGCTATTTTTTGCTTGATTGCTCCAAATTGACTAATGGGTGTTTTGAATTGTATTCTTTCGTTGGCATAACGAACACTTTCACTCACTGTTCGGCGTTGTGCGTCGATGCAAGCAACAGCAAGTTTAATTCGACCGACATTGAGTGCGTTCATCGCAATTTTAAATCCGTTTCCACGCTCGGATAGCATGTTTTCAACAGGCACTTTGGTGTCACTAAAAAAGACTTGTCTCGTCGATGATGCATGGATTCCTAGCTTATGCTCCTCTTCCCCTAAAGTGATACCATTTTTGGGGTCGTAAGGCACAATAAAACCAGTAATGTTCTTATCATCTTCTATACGTGCAAAAACAATCATCACACTTGCATAACCTGCATTGGAAATCCATATTTTTTGACCACTAATTTTATAGTGAGTACCATCATCAGAAAGAACAGCTTTTGTTTTTCCACTGTTTGCATCTGACCCTGCACCAGGCTCAGTGAGACAATAACATCCAATTTCTTCACCAGAGGCGAGTTTGGGTACATATTTTTGTTTTTGTTCCTCTGTTCCATAGAGAACAATGGGCATGATACCAATGCCTGTGTGCGCGCCATAAGCAGTTGATAAAGAGCCAGTTGCTCCTGAAAAATAATCGCATACGAGCATTGTTGATACAAACCCCATTTCAAGTCCGCCATAGGCTTCAGGTACACAAATTCCTAAAAAACCAAGTTCCCCTGCTTTTCGCATCAACTCAAATGTGAAGTCATAGTCTTTCTGCTCAAAACGATGTTTGTTGGGCCATACCTCTCGATCGATAAACTCCTTCACAGCGTCGCGCATCATGCGTTGTTCTTCACTAAAATCCTCAGGAGTAAAAACATTTTCTGGGTGGGTTTCTTGCAGCAAAAAAGCACCACCTCTTGTTCTTGTTATTTCTTTCGTTTCCATATTTTTATATTAATTCATAAACACCTGCAGCACCTTGTCCAGTACCAACACACATTGTTACCATTCCATATTTTTGTTTTCTCTTCTTCATCTCCTCAAACAACTGGACAGACAATTTGGTACCTGTACAACCCAATGGGTGTCCAAGTGCAATGGCACCACCATTAACATTTACAATCGTAGGGTTGATGTCAAGTTCTCGAATCACAGCAAGTGATTGTGCAGCAAAGGCCTCATTGAGTTCGATTTGCTCTATGTCCTTGAGCTTTAGACCAGCTTGATCTAACGCTTTTGGAATCGCAGCCACAGGCCCAATTCCCATAATCTTGGGTGGAACGCCTGCAGTTGCGTAGCTCACCAGCCTAGCAATAGGAGTGAGGTTGTGTTTTTTAACCATGTCCTCTGTCATCATCAATAATACAGCTGCTCCATCGCTGGTTTGAGATGAGTTGCCAGCTGTTACAGATCCATTATTGGCAAATACAGGGCGCAATCTTGCCAATGCTTCCAAACTGGTATCAGCTCTTGGCCCTTCGTCTCGATCAACAGTATAGGTGCGTGTTGCTTTTTTACCATTGTCATCGACATATACTTCTTCAATATCAATGGGTACAATCTGGTCGGTGAAGGCCCCATTTTTTTGTGCTGCAAGTGCTTTTTGATGCGATTCATAGGCAAAAGCATCTTGGTCTTCTCTAGAGATGTTATACTGATTGGCAACTGCCTCAGCAGTCAGACCCATACCCCAATAGTAATCTTCATTTCCTTCAATGGCTGCTTTGTAATCAGGTGCAGGCTTGTAACCACCCATGGGAATATAGCTCATGCTTTCAACACCACCAGCGATGATGCATTCTGCCATTCCAGACTTGATTTTGGCATTCCCCATGGCAATCGTCTCTATTCCCGATGCACAATAACGATTGACAGTCACACCTGGTACTTCGATTGTTTTGAGTCCCATCAACGATATCAGTCGAGCCATGTTGAGACCTTGTTCAGCCTCTGGCATTGCATTTCCAATGAGAACATCATCGATTGCATTGACGTCAAAATCGGTAAGGGTACCTATCATATGTTCAATGGTTTCAGCAGCGAGTTCATCAGGTCGTTTGAATCTGAATAAACCTCTAGGCGCTTTGCCAACTGCTGTCCGGTGTGCTCTTACGATGTAGGTTGTTTTCATGTGTTAATTCCTTAAAGGTTTACCAGTTTTAAGCATATGTTGTATGCGCTCGAGCGTTTTACGCT